>JAYVZR010000294.1:0-4438 GCA_043783135.1 Ferruginibacter sp.
CTGTGCAGGCGCCAAAAACGGAGCCACTGAATAATTAATGGGTAAGCCCGTATGATAAACGGCATTGGTTAATGACTGATTTGTTTTAAGAGACTCTACAATTGCTGTATAATAATAATAATCACCATCGGAGTGGCCATACCTTTCGCCTGTTGCATATACTAACTCATAAGTTTGAAACAGTATTACAAAAGCAGGAATTAAACAAAGAAAATCATTAAACGAAAAAGAAAAAATAACTCTTTTGCTTAAAAACAAATCAATAAAAAGGAAGATAGAGAGCGCATATAAAATAATATTGTATGGCAGCATTAAATAAATGACTCCACAAAAAATACCCCCCGAGATTATATAAATACCCGATTTAAACAAAAAAGAAATATCAGATAGTTGCTTCAGTCTGCACAGCAGGCATTCTCCCACATAGTAAACAGCAGATAAATAAACAAAAAAGAGAAGGATGTTTACAACGCTAAGTTTACCGGTTGCTGCAGGAAAAATGATCCCCAAGATAAACCAAAACATGAAATCAAAAAGTATGAATTCATTTTTCCGTGTAGAAAAAATATGCTTTATCATTTTATACTTTACCTGCTGAATATTTTAAAAAAGCGGCAGCCAATTTTTTTTATCATTTTATACTCCCGGTATTTAAACGAGTAAACTGTAGCAACTGGGTGCAGACTGAATTTTTATTATACTTCATTTACCGGGATATAAGAACAGGTTTATTCAAAAGTATTTTTTTTGTAAACCGGTTTGCTGGTTTTTCTATAATTATGTAACTAAAATAACTCGCCATAATTGCTGTAGCCAGGATAAATGTGGCCAGTAAATAATTATTTTGTATAAAGGGAAATTTAGAATGAATGATCAGGATATACTTGATGCACAATAAGTGAATCAAATAAAAGCCGAAACTAATTTCCCCCAATACAACAAATATTTTTTTAGAAAGCAAAGCAGACAGCAGTCCATTTTGCCTGGAGAAACTATAAATTATAAAAACCATGGGAAACCAGTAATAACAGGAAAACCTATACCCTTGTGGGATGAAATCCTTGAAATAAATAAAAATAATAAACACAAAAATGGAAGAAACTTCCATCAGCGTTGCAGAAGTAGGATGTATATAAATATTCCGCAGGAAGTTTTTTTCAAATAATTCAAATAACAATATTCCTATTACAAAATCTACCAGTCGGGATAAAGGATTAATATAAAATACAGGATGCAGCCATGTGTCGTTACAAAAATATATACCAACAGGAATAAGTATAATACTGACCAACGCTGCAAGCAATCCTGCTTTTTTTGTGAACAGGAAAATTATTAAAAAGGGAAACATTAAGTAAAAAAAGAATTCGCAGGATAAACTCCAGGACAAGGCATTTAATGAAAAATAAAAGTCGGCATTAGGAATAAAACTTTGCAATAATAAAATATTAAACACAATTTTCAAGATCCCATACAACCTGGAGGTGGTAAACATAAATTGTATGGTTAGAGGTATAGCCAATAACAAAGTGAGTAAATGCAAAGGATATATCCTGGCAAACCTGGATATCCAGAATTCCTTTATAGTAACTATATGATGCAGTAATTTTTGTTTATAATTGTAAGCCAGTATAAAGCCACTCAGAATAAAGAAAAAACTTACGCCAATATACCCTTCCCCAAAATAAAACAGGTTAAATGGCTTACCCAACGAATCTTTTTCTACACTGGAATAATCCATATGGCTCAGGAAGACCATAAAAGCAAAGAAAAATCTTAGGGATGTTAAAGGCTGGATCATTAAAAAACAGGATGTTCCCGGGTATAAATTAATTTAAATGGAATAACCACTTGGTTCCAACCATGATAGTTATAAGGGAATCTTTTTGAGCCTCCTGCATTTTTCCTAATGATTGAGGCGTAACTACAATACAATCTACTCCCTGTTTTCTTATACTATCTGCCAGCGACCTGCGATAAGAGAGATCCAGTTTACTATCAAATATTTTCTGAAAAATAATATTGCGGTCGTGGACTTTCCTTGACATGATGTGTACTCCTGCATTAGCTTTTATACCTGTGCAATAAAATGGTTGAACACCAATTGTAGTTAATACCTGGCCCGAACAATTAGGACTACCCATCATTGCCATTAATGTGGGTTTTTTTTCCCTGAATTCCTTCTCCACTTCTTTGTACCAAGTCATGTCTGCCATATGAGGCTTTACATAATAATCAGAAATAAAACCCAGTGAAATGATCCCCATCCACAGACATACAGCCACAAATGAAAATTTCCTTATCAATAATTTTTCATGTACAAATACAAGGTATAATACAAAAACAGAAGCAATAAGGGTTATCAAAAAGATACTTGCCCTGGTAAATTGCCCCATATCGCCTCTTGCATCAAACAGGAACTTGCCTGCTCCATCCACACCGTATGCATTCACAAAAAAAGCAGGCAGACAGCTTACAAAAAAGCTAATTAGTACCACTGCTATCAGGCTAATGGAATTAAATTTATTTTTATACAAACTAATCGTAGCTACAATAAAAATCAGCAATTTAATACTCAGCCACATAAAAATGCTTACCCCAAACATTAAAGTGATTTTCTTAACCTGGGAACCTTCTATACCATATTTATTTGCAAGGGCTATATAATACTCACAATAATAGCCATTCGTTGTAAGTTCAGTAACCACTGCCGCATCCTTTGCTCCCGTAGTAAGCTTGTAAACTATTATACAACAAGGCAAAGCAACCAGTAATACATAAAACAGAGAATAGTCTTTTTTGAATAAACGGAAAACAGATAAACTTCCCAATAAAGTAATCAATGGAAGAAACAAAGCCACTTTACTTGTTGAAAGCACTATTAGCAGAAAAATGATCACGGCCTTGTGCAGTAAGTCCCATTTAGGCTTTTCAAAAATCAATAAAAGTACCAGGCCCGAAACAAACATACCTAAAGAAAATCCAGGACTTCCGGTAGGTAAAATGTAACCTTCTCCATAAAACAATACATTCTTAAAATCAAAATGCAACAATTTAAGATAATGCATTGGCCCTAAAAATAAAAGCATAAATGAAGCAAACAACTGCTTTGTAAAGAAATCTCCCTGCCTTATTTGCTTTGCAAATAATAAGGCAAATAATTCAACGATAACATAAGACAAAGTACCCAAACAAATTACAGGCACCATCTTGCCCACTACTCCCCAAAGGGTAAATTGGGAGGATATGCCGGAGAAATCCGCCAACTGGGCAGGCGCTAAAAAAGGGAGAATTGCATAATTAATGGCCAAACCGCTATGGAAAACTGCATTACCAACAGCCTGGTTTGTTTTAATAGACTCTGTAATAGCCGTATAAAAATAATAGTCCCCATCCCAGTAGGTATATCTTTCGGTAGTACCATAAGCCAATTCAAAAGTCTGAAACAATATTACAAAAAAGGGAACCAAACAAATAGCTCCTTTCCAGTTAAATGAAAAACGCAATCTTTTATTGGCAATGATATCTAAGATAAACGCTAAGGCGAAAAAGTAAAGAATAAGTTTAGAAGAAATGAATAAAAAAATTAAACCGGAAATAATCCCTCCAAGCAAAATATAAATTCCTGACCTGAATAAAAAGGGTATTTTCCTGAACGCATCCAGTTTATTGAATACCAATTCTCCCATATAATATACCGCACTGAGGTATATAATTACATGCACAATATTAAAAAGGGTAAAATTACCCCCGGAGACTGGAAATGCAAGACCTAATATGATCCAAAGAAGGAAATCAAACAAAGGGAAATCGCTCTTATTTTTTGGGTATAAGGTCATTATGCAATTAGTTTAAAATATTAATTACCCGAAATCAATTTTATAAAAGAGGATAGTGTAATACCTATCTTATCCCAGGTGTATTTTTCCTGAACCAGCTTTAAAGCAGCATCCCGGATTGCTACCCTTTTCTGTTTACTTTTTAAAAGTATTAACAACTCATCTCTGAAACTTTCAGCAGAATCAGCAATAATAATATCTCTGCCATCAGTGTAATCAATCCCTTCTGCCCCTTTAGCAGTTGAAATTACCGGTACCCCCAACCCCATCGCTTCTAATATTTTTAACCGGGTGCCACTGCCGCTTTTCAATGGCACTATGGCTACTGCGGCCTGGTTATAAAATGGTTTTACATCTGCTACTGTTCCTGTAAATATCCAGTTGTTATCCTGTTCTTTTGCTTCTGATTGTGCGGCCAAATTGCCGCTGCCTACTATCAATAATTTTAGCGAAGGAAATGACTGCTTTACTGCCGGCCATATTTTATTACAGAACCATGCCAACCCTTCTGCATTGGGTTCATAAAAAAGAGAGCCGCAAAATATAATGTATTCAGGGTAATCTGAGCTTACCCCTGTATCAAATAAATGCGGAAAAAGTTC
>JAYVZR010000295.1:0-4435 GCA_043783135.1 Ferruginibacter sp.
TGTTTACTTTAATGCCGCTGTAAATAATAAGCAGGTAGTTACAAGCTGGCAAACAGTTTTTGAAAGTAACAGCAGCCATTTTGAAGTTTGGCGCAGCCATAATGCACAGCAGTTTGAATATGCTGGCCGCATTGCAGCGGCAGGCAACAGCAATACCACATTAGATTATACATTAACAGATGGAAACCCTTACACGGGTATATCCTGGTACCGGTTAAAAAGTATTGATAAAGATGCAAGTTTTAAGTGGTCATCTGTTGTAAGAGTAAATATGGAGGAGGCTGCACATTTTTTTCTTACTCCTAATCCTGCGTATAATTATATCGGCATCAATATAAATAGCCAGGCGTTAAATAAAAAACCAGTGGCCCGGCTTTATGATGCAATCGGCAAGCTGCTGCAGCAATTTACAATTACCTCCACTTACCAGCTGGTGAATATAACAATGCTGCCGGCTGGCACTTATAATATCAGCATTGATTACAATAATGAAATACAAACCTTACAGTTCATCAAAAAAAATTTTAATTATGAAAAAGTTTTTTATTCTTCTTCTTGCTATCCTGGGTTATTCAGCCGGGTTTTCTCAAAACATTGGTATTAATACAACAGGTGCTGCCCCACACCCAAGTGCCATGCTGGATGTACAGAGTAGTGCAAAAGGGATGCTAATACCAAGAATGACAAGCGCTGAAAAAACCGCAATAGCAGATCCGGCGGAAGGATTAATGATTTATCAAACAGACGCCGTTACCGGCTTTTGGTTTTATGATGGTGTTGCGTGGAACACAGTTACATTGCAAACACCAGGCGCTGCAAACTTTCGCTATACGGCAGCTATCAGCCAGGCAATAAATGCAAATACAAACACCAAGGTCAATTTTGAGACCCCCTCATTTTTAAATAACGCAACCTTTAGCAACAGCACGTTTACAGTACCAACCTCAGGCATCTATCATCTCAGTATTTACTTAAGCATTTATGGTAATAATGCAGGAAGTTTAAATGTATCAGTACTTTCAAATGGTGTTATTAAAACAGGTGTATCATTTGATATAGTCTTTTCAGTATTCCAGGGTGTGGGCTTCTCGGATAACGTTGTTCTTTCGGCAGGCGATTTTGTAACTGTGCAGGCAAACGCAAGCGCCGATATGGCTATCGTGCTTGGACAAAGCAGCTACTTCACCGGATTTAAAATCAATTGATTGAACAAAGGGCCGTCATTTACAAAAACATAAAAAAATCATCATCATGAAAAAAATTATTACACTCTTTTTCTTCATCGCCTTAACGCTCAATCTCCATGCTCAATGGAGCAACACCACTAATCAATTTTACGACAGCCTGCACATGCCGGTATGCACCGAAGCGGGTGAACAGGCAAATTCTATAGTGGTAAAAAGTTTTCCCGATAGTGGCTATTTTGTTGTATGGCAAGACAAGCGCAGCGGCTTTTACGGCAACCTGCAAATTTATGCGCAGAAATATGACAAGAACGGTACCCAACTCTGGGCAGTAAATGGTGTACCTATATCTACGGGTACAAATGCCCAGCATTATATTTATTCATCAAATTCTGATTTACGCAATTACTCAGTTGCCGCTACTGATAGTGCCGGCGGATTTTATATAAGTTATGCCGATGACAGCACCGCCAACTATGTGTGGGAGCGGGTAATGGTGCAGCATATACGCAGCGATGGCAGCACTGTTTTTCCCGGTGCAGGCTTTATTATTTTTACTTCCAATTCAGCCAATTGGATTGTAGCGCCGCAATTGATAGCAGATGGTAACAAAGGATTTTTTATCGGGTATTCATATGGTGGAGGAGGTTTCGCTGATGTATATGTGTACTGCTATAAAGATAACAACGGAACGATGCAGAATTACGGAGGCGGACAGATGGATATAAATGCCTACGAGAAGCCACTTGGCTTGTGCGCTAATTACAGTATTGATTTCAGGGATGCTTATGTAAGTGATTATATGATATATACAGACCTGCAAAAAGGGTGCAATGTAACTATGACAATGGCTCAAAACGCAGGCGGAAATGAGCGGGTATATACAGGATACAACTGGCTTTGGAGGGCAAAAAAAAATTCAACGGCACCTTCAAACGATCCAAATCTACCGATGGTATCCTATAAAAAAGATAGTGTAATAACCTTCTATAAAGTCTTTTCTCATACCTATCGTTACCAATGTGGAAATGAAAGTGGCGATGCTTATATTTTAGATGGTAATGGCTACATGCAAAGCAGTAATGAAGCATATAATGCTGGAAATACAAAAGCCACCGTAATACCTACGGATGGAAATATTAATGTGAATATTATGGCTGTAAATGAAAGGAGATACTTAAACAATACAATAACCGATTGGTTTACACATGGCTTTTACAGGATACAACAAAAGTTTGACAGCATTCCTTATGAATATACCGTTGGCCCTTATTACAAACCCGGCTTTGTAGGTGGTCCTCCACCCGGGCAAAATAAATTAGGCAGCTATAGTGCTTATGGCCTTACGGCAGATACACTTTTGTACGAAGCCGGCTCATCTTATTTTTATGATTTTAATTTAGCGGGCGGCGGTAATAAAATTTTTGCTGCAAGCCTTATGAAACAGGGAGTACGGGATGTGGTGCTACAGGGGTTACAGGTACAAAGAATTACTCCCGACTCATTTGCAGTGCAGTTAACCACCGGCAATAAAAACGGTATCGTAATTGGCAAAGAAAGAAATACAGGATTTAGCGGAACAGATATTTATTATAATAACCCGATGATAACAGTAGATAACAATGGTAATGCCCTTTTTTATATCAGGGAATATTCTCGCTCAACCCGGGTTAGCCCAATTATAAATGGCGCAGAACTGGCGTGGGGTGCCATGGGGAAACCAACCGGCAGCGGACAATTCAATGGGTATTATTATCCCGAACAACCATACGTTTCGCTTGACCCTTTGAACGGAACAGGGGTACTTAGCTGGAATGACCAACGAACTCCGCCACAGACAGGTAATAATATTTATATGAGGCACCTGAACAACCTGAATGTTGCAGGTTATTTGCCTCCATATAAATTAATCAAACTGATTCCAAACCCTTATGGCGCCACAGTAGCTAACCCTGCAGTACTTTTAGGCACCAGTAAAGAGTTCAGCACATTTGAAGTAAATGGTTCACCTGTGGTTGACATACTGGATAATTATAATTTGGGTAATGTAGCTGTAACCGTTTATCAAAATACAGGAGCCATCCGCACTTATAATGGCAAGCCTTATCTTGACCGTGATTACAGCATCACTCCTGAAAATAATCCCAACGGAGCAGCCACAATTAACATCCGGTTATTTTTTACACAAGCCGAATTTGATGCATTAAAAACCGCCGATCCTTCCATTACATCACCTGGAGATTTAGCAGTTATTAAACAACCGGCTACAGGTACAGCACCGGCTTCTTATATTTTTGTTGCAGGCGAGCAAACAGTTCTTCCACAATCATGGGCTGCCGTTCCCGGAGGATATTATATTGAAATAGCAATAACCGGTTTCAGTAATTTCTTTATTCAAAAAACTTTAGCAGGCCCGTTACCGGTAAAATTTATTGATGTGCAGGCACAATGGCACACATCTGCACAAGCCAAAGTTAGCTGGCAGGTGGCCGATCAGCAAGGCGTAAAAGAATATGTAGTGCAACAAAGTGTTGATGGAACAACCTTTATTGATGGATGTACAGTGGCTGCTTCCGCACAGACAAATTATAATTGTGTAGTTACACCAGCTAATCAAAAAAATTATTACCGTGTAGTGGAAGTGGATATTGACGGAAAGAAAACTTACAGCAAAATAGTGTTGCTGCAGGCCGGTGGATCAAACGTGTTATCAATACATCCCAACCCGGTAAAAGATATTTTGTATATAGATGGTTTGCAGAATTATAAATCTATACAGGTAATGGATATAATGGGGCGAATGGTGCAGCAGCAAACAGTGGTTTCCGGAGAAAGAACAATCAATGTTAAGAAACTAAGCAAAGGAAATTATCTTTTAAAATTGATAAGTAATCGGGTTGTGCAAACGTTGAAATTTATTAAAGAGTAATTATAATCGGCTATGAAAATAAAAAGGAAAGTGGAGTAGTACTTAATATTAGTTATACCTTTTAAAAAAAGAAGTATGAATAAATATATAAAGCAAATAGGGCTAATAATTTTCATGTTACTTGGTACCACTGCACTGTGTGCCCAACAAAATAATGAAACAGAAATCCGCAATCTTGAAAAGCAGGAAGGCGAAGCTTTCGCAAAAAAAGATACGACAGCTCTATTAAAGTTGTTCTCCCCTAACCTTGTAGTAAATTCTCCGGTAAATAAAGTATTTGTCTTTGCAGAGGTGATGAGCATGGTACGTAACGGAAAAATTG
>JAYVZR010000296.1:0-4428 GCA_043783135.1 Ferruginibacter sp.
CATTTTTGTGGCGGATAATAAAACAGGAATAATAAGTAAATTGCAAAAGGCGGCAGCATACAGACATGATACCTGTTATGCATTTTACGCCCGTGATCCAGATTCCATTTTTATTCTTTCCAGCGGTTCATTACTAACATACAACTCCCGGTTTAAAAATTGGGGTAAAATTATATTCCCATTTCCTTATGACAAAACTATTATTACCTGCATGGCTATTGATGCTGCAGGTAATTACTGGATAGGCAATATCCGGAAAGAACTATTTATTTATAATCCCCGCAGCCGGGATATATGGACACCTTCAAAAGACGATATTGGCGAGGATGCAACTTATTGTCTGGCTGCAGATATTCAGAACAATTGTATGTGGATTGGCACAACGGGATATGGTTTAATCAGGTATGATTTTTATAGTAAAAAATTTGAATTCATTGAAGTAAATAATAAAAACAAAACGGCTTTACATTCTTCCATAATCAATGAAATTATACCTGATGGTAAAGGAGATATTTGGGTAGCAACAATTGAAGGCGGGCTGGCAAAATATAAAACGTCCCTTTCACCAGATAAAGGCTTTACTAACTATGATATATTTTCTGGCCTGCCTGATGATAATGTGTACAGTGTAGCGGCGGATGAGAAAGGTGGGGCATGGTTTACAACCATTAATGGTATTGGTAATATAAGCGCCGACGGAACCTGGAAGGGATTATATAACCAGCAGGACGGATTGCCTTATTCAAAATTCCAGCAGGGTATTGCGGCATTGCCGGATGGGAAAATTGCTGCGATAACTGAAAATAATTTTATTTGTTTTAATCCCTCTGCCATCATTACGTCTTATAATTACCCGGTAATCATTGATAATATTTTTGTGAATGATACTGTTACCGTCACAAATGATAAACTAAATAATCAGCAAAAATTTAACTACACAGAAAATGCCTTTACGTTTAATTTTTCTGTACTGGATTTTATTTCTCCAGGCGCTGTAGATTATTATTATGTGCTGGAAGGCCTGGAAAAAGAGTGGGTATCTGCAGGGAAACTACATAGCATCCGCTATTCAAAATTACCTCCGGGAGAATATACATTTAGGGTAAAAGCTAAAAGAGAGAATGGCGGTTTTTATCAGCAGGAAAGAAGTTTTCATTTTTATATTATGCCACCTGTTTGGAAAACATGGTGGTTTATTTCGTTGATAGCTTTTGCTATTCTGTTACTGTTATACAAATTTATTAAATGGCGCATAAAAAGTATAAGAGCAGTAGAAGCAGAAAAATTAAAAGTACAGCAACTGAATGCACAACAGTATAAAAACAAATTAGAGCTGGAACAGATCGTTAATTATTTTTCATCTTCTTTAATTGCTAAAAATACAGTGGATGATGTGCTTTGGGATACAGCAAAAAACCTGATTGGCCGCCTGGATTTTGAAGATTGCATGATTTATTTATGGAACAGCGATAAAACAAAAATGATTCAGCTGGCAGGCTACGGGCCCAAAGGCACTATTGAAGAAATAAAAAAACATCTTTTTGATGTAAGCCCGGGGCAGGGTGTGGTAGGCTATGTAATGGAAAACAAAGAACCTGTATTAATTGCAGACACGTCTAAAGACCCCCGCTACCGTGCAGATGAAATGGTAAGGCTGAGCGAAATTTGCGTTCCTATTATTTATGATGATGAACTGGTGGGTGTGATTGACAGCGAGCATCACGAGCGTAATTTTTTTACACAACAGCATGTGCAGGTAATGAATACCATTGCCACTTTGATGGCCACAAAAATAAAATCCATAGAGTCGGAACAATCGCTGCAGCGAACAAAAATAGAAATGCTGGGTATAAATGAAAAGCTTTCAGAAGCCAGGCTGCAGGCGCTTCGCAGCCAGATGAACCCTCACTTTATTTTTAACTGCCTTAATTCTATTGATAATCTTATACAGAATGAAGAGAAAGAAAAAGCTACATTGTATTTATCAAAATTTGCCAGGCTTATCCGATCCATTTTAGAAACATCAAAAAATAATGTAGTACCCTGCTGGAAGGATATGGAAACGCTGAAGCTTTATATTGAACTGGAAGAACTCCGCTGGGACAAAAAATTTTCGTACTGTATAAATATAGCAGAGGAGATATTTTCCGGCGATTATAAAGTACCTCCGCTGATAATACAGCCCTTTGTAGAAAATGCTATTCACCATGGCCTGCTTAATAAAATTGATGGCGATAAAAAACTTACCATTGATGTAACCGTTATCAACCAGCATATTTTTTATTGCATAACAGATAATGGTGTGGGCAGGGCAAAAGCCGCAGCTTATAAAAATTTAAACAGGCAGGGATATCAATCAATGGGCATGCAGATTACAACCGACCGCATTAATTTATTTAACCGCACCGAAAACGGCGCTGTAAAAATTACTGATCTTGTAAATAATTGCAATGAACCTGCAGGAACAAAAGTAGAAGTGGAATTGATAAATCAGTCGTGAAAGAGGTTTAGGGTTTAGTAGTTTAGAATTTTAGAATTTAGAGGTTTAGAATTTTGAATTTTTATAAAATCATTTATCTGCAACATCAAAATATACACTATGCTTAAAGCAATTATTATAGATGATGAAACAAGCAGCCGCAGTACACTGCGGCAAAAACTAAAAAATAACTGCCCCGGCGTAGCCGTTATTGCAGAATGTGAAAATGCCGAACAGGGCATTAAAAGCATTGAAGAAAACCAGCCGGATATAATTTTTTTAGACATTGAAATGCCACGCATAAATGGCTTTACCATGCTAAAACAACTAAAGCAACACGATTTTGAAATTATTTTTATTACTGCTTACGATCACTTTGCTATACAAGCCATTAAATACAGCGCACTTGATTACCTGGTAAAACCTGTAGAAATAGAAGATTTAAAAACGGCCGTAAATAAAGCAATTCAAAAAAGAAAACAATCTGCGGGTAACGAACGTTTGGAATTGCTGCTGCAGAATTTAATGAACGAAAAAAAAGAACATCACCGCATTGCCATACCAAGTATGGAAGGGTTGCTTTTTGTAGAAACCGGCGACATTATTTACCTGGAGGCCCTTAGCAACTACACCAACTTTTACCTGGCAAATAATAAAAAAATAACGGTGGCAAAAACACTCAAAGATTTTGAAGAATTACTGCCAGTATCCATCTTTATCCGCATACACCACTCTTACATTATAAACATTAACTGTATAGAAAAATACCTTAAAGGCGAGGGCGGCCAGGTATTGATGAAAAACGGCGCAACACTTGATGTAGCCCGTAGAAAGAAAGAAGAGTTTATGAAAATAATCAGGCATTAATATCTTCGCCAATATCACTTACCTCTTTTCGTTAGCTGTTTCCTACCGCTCATCCGTTTCCACCTGCTGCTCACCAGGGCTTTTTATATCCCTTTTTTATACCAAATATTTGTTTAGAAATCTTTGTGTCATTAACACAGTTTACAACATTTTCCTGAAGTTGATAACCCGGCTACTAAAAAAATAGCTGGCGCATGGAATAATTTAATCAAGCTTTTTTTTAAAATATTTGAAATGAAAACAAAATTATTTTTAGTAACCCTTCTCATTACCTTAATCAGCATCCCTGCATGTAAAAAAAATAATCCTACGCCTGTACCTGTTGTTTTGGCTCCGTCTATATCCGGCATCAGCCCCAGCAGCGGCCCGGAAAATACAACAGTCACTATTACCGGAAATAATTTTGGTACTGATGCAACCAAAGTAAAAGTTTTCTTTAAAAGTGTTTCAGCCACAGTTCATACGGTTGCTAACACACAAATACTTGCTGTAGCGCCGCCTGACGCAGGAACGGGTAATGTAAAAGTGCAGGTAGATGCACAATCTGCAGATGGGCCCATTTTCACCTATACGGTAACGTTAGCCGGGGATATACAAATTGCTGCAAGTGCTACACATAGCCTTTTTGTAAAAACGGATCATACTCTTTGGGCTACAGGAATAAATGATGCAGGCCAATTAGGGGATGGTACCACCACTACCATGATCAGGAATGTACCAGAAAAAATTATGGACAATGTAAAAGCTGTTGCTGCAGGATATAATTTCAGCCTGATATTAAAAACAGATAATACCCTTTGGGCTACCGGCGTAAATAATGAAGGTGAATTGGGTGACGGCACTACCGCCAGCAAGGCTGCCCCAGTAAAAATAATGGATGATATAACAGCAATGGTCGCAGGTTATAATCATTGCCTGGTTTTAAAATCAGATAATTCACTTTGGGCATTCGGGTATAATAATGCAGGTCAATTGGGCGATGGCACTACTATTGACCGGCACAGCCCTGTAAAGATTATGGACAATGTGATAACAATGGCTGCCGGGCATCAATACAGCCTGATAGTAAAAACAGATAATTC
>JAYVZR010000297.1:0-11649 GCA_043783135.1 Ferruginibacter sp.
CTGCATACCGCCTATGATTGATGCAGCACTACGGCTTACACCAGGTATCATAGCAATGCATTGCCATGTTCCAATAATAACAGCTTTGGGTAAAGAAACTCTATCTTCTGATTGTATCGTTGGCCTGATAAATGCTTTATCAATAAATAATAAAATGATACCGCCTGCTAACATCGAAATAGCAACTGTTAGTGAACTTTCCAAAAGCGCATCTATCTTTTTAGAAAATAAAAAACCCAATATCAAGGCGGGTACTACAGCAGCAGCCAGCTTTACATAAAATTGCCATCTTTTAAAATCGAAGAAATTTTTATGATACAATACCACTACTGCCAGTATTGCTCCTAACTGAATAGCTACAGTAAATACTTTTATAAAATCGGTTTCTGTAATGCCCAAAGCTTTTTCAGCAATGATCATGTGGCCGGTAGAAGAGATGGGTAAAAATTCTGTAAGCCCTTCTACGACAGCAATGATGATGGCCTGGAGAGTATCCATTGTTTTTAGTATGTTTAGTGGTTAAAATAAAAAGGTTAAAAAGTATATAAGGTTTAAAAAGTAAATAAGGTAAATGAGGTATTTAGAGTAAGTAATTTCTAAGTGGTTACTCCACTTTTAGAATATTAAAAATGCGATATTAAAACATCGTATTAAAATTATTTTGTGGCAGCTAAAGTTAAGCGCAGTTATTAAGGCTTATCCACTTTATAAATTTTTTATACCATTCCCTTCCTTCGGCTTTTTCATAATTGCAAATATTTCAACAACGAAACCTGCAATAATTAAAAAAGGCGCCAATGTAATTCTTGTAAAACTATATATTTCATTGTCGTTAAATTTGGTTGGGTCGGCACTTTTACCGCCTGCCATTATAAAAAACCCAATGGCCATTATTACCAAACCAATTAACATCCAGATAAAATTTTCTTTACCAAATAATGGGTTTGGTGCAGTTTGTTTTTTATTAGTGATCATTAAAAATAATTTATAGATGCAAATAAAAGAATAAAATCTTAATTAAATGTTTTGGGTAAGTTAATAAAGTTCATCCAGCTTCATTTTAAGGTACTTTAATACTGCCAGGTAGGTACTTGACAAAGTCATGGCAACCCCCAATACAATGATAATTAAAAATAAAATAATCAGGCTCTTATTGTCGTGAAGTAATTTGAATGTTGGTACCAGGCTTTCCATTAACATAATGGTTCCCCAAATAGCAAGTATAGCCAACCCCGAAGCTATCAGCCCGTTAATAACAGCTCTTGCAGTAATTGGTTTTGCGATAAACCCTCTTGTTGCTCCAACCATTTGCATCGTTTTTATTAAAAACCGGTTACTGTACATGGCCAGCCTGATGGTATTATCAATAGAAAATATTACTAAAATGGTGAGGATAATAGCGCCTATTAAAAAAATTAATGCTCCTGTTTTTACAAAGCCACTTATTTTGGTAACCGTTTCTGTAGGAAATTGAAACTCCTTGATAATCCCGGGAAATGTGTTTTGCAAATTTTCGGACAGCATATTCAGGCTGTCTTTGTCTACGTGGTCTGCTTTTATGTAAAAGTCGATACTTTCCGGCAAAGGATTGTAGTCGAGTAATTTTTTCCAGGTACTGTCATTGTCTTTGTTCCATTCCTGCGCTGCCATTTCTTTTGTAATATGCTGAACATTTCTTGCGTATGGAATAGCGGCTATGTAATTTTTAAGACTGTCAATTTTACTATTTCCTGCTTCAGGATATAAAAAAGCATGTACCTGTATATTTTCTTTAAAATAATCACCTGATTTACGAAGGTTGAGGAAAAACCAGCCCACGATACCAAATAAGAACAATACCAGGGCCACACCAATGATAGCATAGGCATAAGTTGGCTGGCCACGTTTACTGCTTGCTTTTCCGAATTGAGCCATAATTTTTTATTGTTTGATGGTGAGGGGTTTATAAACCGCTGTTGACAGGCTGGCAAAAATAAAGAATTTTACCTTCTTTACTGTATTTTTGCCCGATTGAAAACGTTTATCCGGTAAATATATTTTTATTATTGGTTACCCTGTTGTTGGCAGATGGGTAAAATAACTTTTCTTTCACAAAACATTTAAGAAGCTGTTTGAGCTATTTCGAATTTTTAGTTTATAAAATCGGGCTAAAGCCTGCCAATATCATTTTAGTATTAACCCCGGCATTAATGCCGGGGTTAATTTAGAATATAATACCAGAGCTTTAGCCCAATAAAGGATAGTGCAAATAACTCAAACAGCTTCTAAGAAAGATTTTCTGATGCCTGATTTTTTAAAAGGCTGAAAGCTGTAAGCGAAAAACTATAAATACAGCAACAGATACCTGTGTATTTGTTTGGGCAATATTGTAAAACATATAATTACCCGTTTAAAAAGAATTAAATAAAATACGGTTCAATGGAATACAGATTTAACGAAATAGAAAAAAAGTGGCAGGAGCAGTGGAAGGCTGATAAGGTATATAAAGTATCCAACGAATCAAGCAAGCCCAAATATTATGTGCTGGATATGTTTCCCTATCCAAGCGGCGCCGGGCTGCATGTGGGGCATCCGCTGGGTTATATAGCCAGTGATATTTACAGCCGTTATAAAAGATTAAAAGGGTTTAATGTTTTGCACCCCATGGGTTTTGATAGTTTTGGTTTACCGGCTGAACAATATGCGCTGGAAACCGGCCAGCACCCTGCTGATACTACCGAAAAAAATATTGCTACATTTAAAACTCAGCTGGATAAAATTGGTTTTTGTTATGATTGGGACAGGGAATTGCGAACAAGCGATCCACAATATTATAAATGGACCCAGTGGATATTTTTAGAATTGTTTAATAGTTATTTCTGCAATACACAAAAAAAGGCAAGGCCTATTGAGGACCTTGTAAAAAAATACGAAACAAAAGGAAATAAAAATTTTACGGCAGCACAGTGGAATGCTTTTTCGAAAAAAGAACAGGAAGATATTTTAATGAAACGCCGCCTGGCATTTTGTGCTTATGGCGAGGTTAACTGGTGCGAAGCATTGGGTACAGTATTGGCCAATGATGAAGTGGTGAATGGTGTAAGCGAAAGGGGGGGCTACCCGGTAGAAAAAAAGAAAATGCGTCAGTGGTATTTAAGAATAACTGCCTATGCGGACAGGTTGCTGGAAGGTTTAGAAAAAGTAGAGTTCAGCGATAGCATGAAAGAAATGCAGCGCAACTGGATTGGTAAAAGCCAGGGTACTGAAATTGACTTTGCCATTAAAAACAGCAACGAAAATTTACGAGTGTATACAACCCGCCCTGACACAATTTTTGGCGTAGATTTTATGGTGGTTGCACCAGAGCATGAATTGGTAAATAAAATAACTTCTGCTGACCAAAAAGAAGCAATAGAAAAATATCTTGCTTATGTAAAAAGCCGCAGCGAACGGGAACGCCTGGCCGAAGTAAAACAAATAACAGGTTGCTTTACTGGGGCTTATGCCATCAATCCTTTTGACGGAAAAGAAATACCTGTCTGGATAGCAGAATATGTTTTAGCTGGCTATGGCACAGGCGCAATTATGGCAGTGCCTTGCGGCGATCAGCGTGATTATAGTTTTGCCAAACATTTTAATATTCCTGTTACCAATATTATCGGTAGTCATTATAATGGGGAAGAAGCCAATGCAACAAAAGATGCCGTACTGGAAAACTCCGGGTTTTTAAATGGACTGTTGATGAAGGATGCCATTGATGTTGCGGTTGATAAAATTGAAGAGCTGGGTATTGGTAAACGCAAAGTAAATTACAGGATGAGGGATGCAGGTTTTAGCCGCCAGCGTTATTGGGGCGAACCATTTCCAATTATCTGGACTGACGGAATTGCCATTCCGCTGGATGCAGAAGAATTGCCACTGATATTACCACCGGCAGATAAATATAGCGCCGGGCCGGAAGGTGAAGGGCCATTGGCGAATATAACAGACTGGGTATATCTGCGTGACCTCACCCCAAGCCCCTCTCCAAAGGAGAGGGGAGTCGTAGATCACAGTATCGGTGACCCTGCTATAGGTTTGGAGAGAGCAGACTCAGAAGATTCGCCTGGCTATTTTAATAGTACCGAACAGGAATGGAGAAACACATTGCCTTTTGCAAAAGACAATCGTAAGGATTTAACTGAAGCTGAGAATATTATTTGGCAGGAAGTTAGAGATAGAAAAATTGGAGGCTTTAAGTTCAGAAGGCAGCATCCAATAGCCGGATACATTCCGGATTTTGTTTGCCTGGATAAAAAATTAATTATCGAAATTGACGGTGAATATCATAATGATCCAGAACAAAAAATATTTGATGCAGCAAGGCAAAACTGGCTCACAGAAAACGGTTTTGAAATGATTCGTTTTACTAATGATGAAATAAAAAAGAGTTTAAAGCAAGTAATAGAAACTATTTCAAAAAAACTGAAAGAAGAAAAAAACATTGTAGCAAACAAAGCTGAGAATATAGAAGCAAACAATACCAAAAGCGAAAAGCTACACAAAGCAGCAGAGTCAGGCTCCCCTCTCCTTTGGAGAGGGGCTGGGGGTGAGGTCAAACGTGAAACTTCTACAATGCCCGGCTATGCAGGTTCTTCCTGGTATTTTTTACGCTATATGGACCCACATAATTCAGCAACTTTTTGTGACAGAAAAGCAAGTGATTACTGGAACCAGGTTGACTTGTACATTGGTGGTACAGAGCATGCAGTTGGCCATTTATTATACAGCCGTTTATGGACAAAGGTTTTATTTGATTTGGGATATATTGGTTTTGAGGAGCCGTTTAAAAGATTGCTTAATCAGGGGATGATACAGGGTAGTAGCAGATTTATTTACAGAGTAAATTACGTAACTAACGAACCTTTTAGTAAAATAGAGTCGTTACCATTTATTCTTGTTTCTTCTGAAATTGTTAACAGGATTGAAAAGAATGGTGAAAATGAAAAAAAACAGTTCAATATAAAAGTTCTCGAGAAACTTGAAAAATTAGGTGAAGAATTTTCTTTTCTTGATACTACAAGCTTTCCTATTACCAAGCATCATGTACCAGTTGATGTCGTTGATGGTGTAGAATTGAATAAAGAAGAGTTTGGAAAACTGAGCCCTAACTATAGTAACACAATATTTATTTCGGACAGTGACAAATATATCTGCGGTGTTGAAACAGAAAAAATGAGCAAGCGCTATTTTAATACTGTTGATCCAAGAGTTCTTTGCGATAATTATGGCGCCGATACTTTCCGTATGTATGAAATGTTCCTCGGCCCTGTGGAAGCCAGCAAACCTTGGGATACAAAAGGTATTGAAGGGGTGCATCGTTTCTTAAGAAAATTATGGCGTTTGTTTTATGATGATCTAAAAGGTAAAGTTTGGAACGAAGAAAAAGCAACAGATGCTGAATTAAAAATTCTTCATAAAGCCACCAAAAAAATTGAAGAAGATACAGAACGTTTTAGTTTTAATACGGCTGTAAGTTCATTCATGATCTGCGTAAATGAGTTGGCAGATATTAAATGCCACAAAAAAGAAGTGCTGGAAAATGTGTTGATTTTATTAACGCCTTACGCCCCGCATATTACAGAAGAATTATGGAACCAATTGGGTAACCAGGGTTCTGTATTAGATGCGGCATATCCAACATTTAACCCTGCATTATTGGTAGAGAGCAGTAAGGAATATCCCATCTCCATCAATGGAAAAGTAAGGGCCAATATCAACCTGGCTTTAAACCTCGATCAGGCAGCAGTAGAAAAAATGGTATTGCAAAATGATATTGTACAAAAATGGCTGGAAGGAAAAGACCCTAAAAAAATCATCTACGTAAAAAATAAAATGATAAACGTGGTAGTGTAGTTTCACACAAGGCCACAAAGAAGCACAAAGCACACAATTTTGTATTCTTTGTATCCGAGGTATTCTTTGAGTGAAACTAAACAAAATATTATCTGTGTTGTTGTGTAAATTAAATTTATAATATGGCAAAAGCAACAATCGAACTTATCAACGCACTGCGTTTAACTGCATCAAAACTCCGCAATGGTGCTTATCACAGCTGGGGGCATCATGGCGCATGTAATTGTGGCAACCTGGTACAATCGGTAACCAATTTTAGCAAAGAAGAAATACTTACTTATGCTCATACAGGCATTGGTGAATGGACGGAACTGGCAGTTGAATTTTGTCCGGCAACGAATGCTCCGCTTTCATTGGTTTTTAATAAACTGCAACAAATCGGCTTAACACCAACCGATATCCGCCACATAGAATATTTGTCAGACAGAGAAGTGTTGCAACAATTGCCCGATGGCTTTCGCTGGTTAAAACGTAATAAAAAAGAAGACGCCATTGATTATTTTGAAGCCTTTGCTAATTTGCTGGAAGAAAAATTTCTGCAGCAAATTGATGTGAGGTTAGAAAATATTACTATGCCACTGAATAAAAAAGTATTTGCAGCAGCACATTAAATTAAACTACCTGCCTTGCCAGAATGTTAGTGCACATTAAAAGATATGCCTATCTTCAATTTATGAAAAGCTCACTCGAAAATGTGTTGCAAAAAAACCAGTCAAACTTTCGTTGTGTTGTAGATTTTAACCCTGCAACAGACAAGTTGTTTCACTTTGATTTTACCGCACTTAATAAAGACTTGACTGCCGAAATGATTGCGGATACCGGAGCATTTTCTACATACGTCAATAATAAATTATCAAGTGTAAATGCCAAATACGGCATAGGTGGTTATGGTGAAGACAGGATATTGTACAAAAGAAGTGACCACTTCAAAGAATCAGTGTCTTCCAAAGTCTTTCCTCCAGCTGGCGGAGGAGATTTTGAGGGGGCCAGCGCTGCCCGTTCCATTCACCTTGGCATAGATATTTGGGCAGCATCTGGTACAAAAGTTTTTGTACCCGTTGGAGGCACTGTACACAGCTTTGCTTTTAACGATGCTTTTGGCGATTATGGCGCTACAATAATTTTGCAGCATCAATTAGAGACTATAGTTTTTTATACCTTATATGGCCATCTTAGCCGGGCTGACCTTGCAAATTTGCAGGAAGGGAAATACATCAGTCGTGGAGAATTGCTGGCTCATTTTGGTAAGCCAAAAGAAAACGGCGACTGGCCACCACATCTGCATTTTCAAATAATCAGCGATTTACGTTTAAGCAGGGGAGATTATCCGGGTGTTTGTACAGTTGATGAAAAAGAAAAGTATTTAAAAAATTGCCCCGACCCTGATTTGATGTTGAATATGATGCAATATGCTCACTGAGGGGTTACATCATACAAATCTCGATTCATTCAAAACTTTTATTGCTTTTTTATCATTCATTGTGCATTAGCGACCTATTAAATAATGTATTATAACTTTTTACGTTATTATTTGTTTAAAAGCAATAAAAACAGCTAAAACCGTAACTTTACAGCGCAAAAATAAAAGCATGGAAATAAAAGCCGGCAAATTATTAAGTGATATCAATAACCCTGTAGACCTTAAAAAATTAAGCAGGGAGCAATTGCACCTTGTTTCTGATGAATTGCGTCAATATATCATTGATGTGGTAAGCGTGTATGGCGGGCATTTTGCTGCCAGTCTTGGTGTGGTAGAATTGAGTGTGGCATTACATTATGTTTTTAATACGCCTTACGATCAGTTGGTGTGGGACGTAGGCCACCAGGCATACGGACATAAAATTTTAACCGGCAGGCGTGACCAATTTCCTACCAATAGAAAATACCATGGCTTAAGTGGTTTCCCTAACAGAAATGAAAGTGAGTATGATACTTTTGGTGTAGGGCATTCTTCTACTTCTATCAGCGCAGCATTAGGTATGGCAATGGCCAGTTATTACAAAGGAGAAAAAGATAAGCAACATATTGCTGTTATTGGTGACGGTGCCATGACGGCCGGCCTGGCTTTTGAAGCCATGAACCATGCAGGTATTGCTAACAGTAACCTGCTTATTATTTTGAATGATAACTGTATGAGCATTGATCCTAATGTAGGTGCATTAAAAGAATACCTTACAGATATCACCACGTCTCATACGTATAATAAAGTAAAAGATGATGTGTGGAATTTATTAGGAAAATTACCGGTGGGTAAAACATTTTCCCGTTCCATGGCGCAAAAATTAACAGATGGTATAAAAGGTATGGTCAGCAGAAGCGCAAATTTATTTGAAGCATTAAATCTCCGTTATTTCGGGCCAATTGATGGGCATAATATTACCAAACTGGTTGATACACTTACTGATCTTAAAAATATTCCCGGCCCTAAAATTTTACACATTAAAACAGTAAAAGGAAAAGGATATGTGCTCGCAGAAAAAGATCAAACCAAATGGCATGCACCGGGCTTATTTGATAAAGTAACGGGTGAAATACAAAAGAAAAAATTTGATATTCCGCAGCCACCAAAATACCAGGATGTATTTGGACATACCATTATTGAACTGGCAGAAATGAACAGTAAAATAATGGGTATTACACCGGCAATGCCCAGTGGTTCATCTTTAAAATACATGATGGAAAAAATGCCCGACAGGGCTTTTGATGTGGGCATTTGTGAGCAACATGCCGTAACACTAAGTGCTGGTTTGGCAACGCAGGGTATGCGGGTGTTTTGCAATATATATTCTTCCTTTATGCAAAGGGCATATGATATGGTAGTGCATGATGTGGCCATACAAAAATTACCAGTGGTTTTTTGTTTAGACAGGGCGGGCCTTGTAGGCGAAGATGGAGCAACACATCACGGTTGTTACGATATTGCATACATGCGCTGTATCCCCAACATGGTGGTTAGTGCGCCAATGAACGAAAAAGAATTGCGTAACCTGATGTACACATCGCAGTTGGAAACCACAAAAAATCCATTTGTAATCCGCTATCCACGTGGTGAAGGGGTTATGCCCGAATGGAAGACAGCGTTTGAGGAAATACAGATTGGCAAGGGAAGAAAATTAAAAGATGGACAGGATATTGCGATACTTTCTTTTGGTCATCCGGGAAATTTTGCGGCTTCCGCTATCCGTGATGTAAAAGCCGAAGGCATTAATCCGGCGCATTATGATATGCGTTTTGTAAAGCCCATTGACGAAGAGTTATTACATGAAGTGTTTAGCAAATACAATAAAATAATTACTATTGAAGATGGTACAGTAGTAGGTGGTTTTGGCTCGGCGATACTGGAATTTATGAATGTGCATGGCTACAAAGCAACTGTAAAAATTATGGGCATCCCAGACAGACTGGTAGAGCATGGAACACCCAAACAGTTGTATGAAGAAATTGGTTTAGATGCCAATGCTATTGCGGCAGTATTGCGGGAAATGATGAAAGAAAAAGTACAGGTAAGCACCACGTTTCAATAACCTATATTCAACATAAAATTTTTAAACCGGTCTTGTACCGGTTTTTTTGTTGGCCCAGGCACCAGTTTTTCATAGCAGCATCGTTGCCTCTTTTACTGTATGCAATTGTGTGGCTTTTATCGGTGGGTGATATTTTTATAGTTGCGTAAAGCTGCCTATCTTGGGTTGTATTAATTCAATAAGTTATTTTACATAAATCAATAAAAAAGTAGGCTGTAATAATAAAATTTCATTCATAAACTACAATGCTGATTTTTTAATTTGGGAGTATCATCAATAAATTAACCATTTTGGCAACATAGTAAATGTCAAATGTAATTTGACATTTACTATGTTTGCTTATAACTTAATAAGGTATTTATTTATAAAAATTGCGGCACCCACTATACGTATCCCCTGCTTGTTTATATAATCAACATCTGCAGAACAAACAATAAAATTATTTTTACTTTTTAAATCTTCAATGCATTGAAAAAATCCTTTCGTTACAACCGGAGCCTTGCTTAGTTTAATTTCAACACAGGCTTTTACCACATGGCCACGAACCAATACCAGGTCACATTCGGCACCAGCTTGTGTACGATAGTAATACATATCCAGCCTGTTATCTTTTGCATACAATACCTGGCTAACAATATACCCTTCCCAGGAACCACCAACAGTAGGATGGTTCAATAATTCCTTTTCAGCATGCAGCCTTAACAGGTAATGCAAAATGCCGCTGTCGTTAATATAAATTTTAGGGGTTTTTATTAACCGCTTACCAATGTTTATAAAATAGGGTTGTAGCCTGGTAATAATAAAAGCAGCTTCCAGGTAATCTAAATATCGCTTTACAGTAGTGCCTGTAATACCCAAAGAATTACCCAGGTTTTCTGCGTTTAATATACTGCCCTGTAAATGGGCCAGCATGCTCCATAACTTGCGCATAGTTGAAGTGGAAAAGCGTATATCAAATAAAAATGGCAGATCTCTCTCTATATAAGTAGTAATAAATGAATCCAGCCACCCTTGCAGTAATTGATTGTTTCGTATAGTGAGTGCTTGTGGAAATCCTCCCCTAAACCAGTGTTTATTCATAGGGATAGCAGCAGGCAGTTCATGCAATCCAATTGGGTGCAGATAAAAATAAGCTACTCTACCTGCTAAACTTTCGGAAGCGCCTTTTAATAATTCAGGTGATGCAGAACCAGTAATAATAAACCGGCCGGGCTTGCGTTTTTCATCGATAACTGCACGTAATAACGAAAAAAGTGAAGGCATGCGTTGAACTTCGTCAATCAGCACACATTCATCCAGATAAGAAAGTAAATATTCCTCTGCATCACGATTTAATTTATCAAAATCGCTGTTTTTTTCAAGGTCAAGATATATAGTTTTCTTTTTATTTTTTGCAGCCAGTAACTTAATCAATGTAGTTTTACCTACCTGCCTCGGACCTAAAATAACAATGGCAGGAAAGGCTTTTAAAAACTTTTCAATAACAGGTTTGATGGCTCTTTCTATCATTTTATAAAGATACAATCATCCTAGTAAATATCAAATACAATTTGATATTTACTAGGATGAAAAATTGAAATTGAAGTCCGGTAAAACTATATAACTTTACACTTCACAACAATTTGCAGTATGACAACAGAAACAAAACGACAAAAGCAGGTAGCCGGGCTGATTAACGAGGAGTTGAACGATATTTTTCGTCGCATGGGTTTAACCATGATGGATGGTGGCATGATCTCCATTTCATCTGTAAAAATTACGCCTGATCTTTTTGAAGCACGGGTTTACCTCAGCATGTTCCAGGTAAAAGATACACAGGTAACTTTATTAAAGTTTGAAGAAAAAAATAAAGAGATCAGAAAAGAACTAGGCACCCGTGTCCGTCACCAGTTACGCAGTATTCCCGAATTGAAATTTTTTATTGATGATACACTCGACTATGTTTTTAAAATGGAAGAGCTGTTTGAAAAAATAAAAAAAGAAGAAGGTACTGATGCAACTGATACAAGTGAAAACAAATAAAATCATCATCAATTTTTAATCATTCAATACTCCGCCGCGGCGGAGATAGGGGTATGTATTTAACCTTTGCCTGGCGATATTTTAAAGCAAAAAAAAGTGCCAATGCCATCAACCTGATTGCATGGGTAACAGTGGGCGTTATTACATTTGCCATTGCATGCCAGATATTGGTATTGAGCGTTTTTAATGGCTTTGAAGGATTGGTAAAATCATTGTATAATTCATTTTA
>JAYVZR010000298.1:0-28894 GCA_043783135.1 Ferruginibacter sp.
AAACGAATGGAAATTTAAAGGGCATGTAGTAACAGATTGCTGGGCTCTGGAAGATATCTGGCTGCGGCATAAAGTGCTGCCGAATAGTGTGGAGGTAGCTGCGGCTGCAATAAAAGCAGGTGTCAATCTTGATTGCAGCAATATGCTCCAGGATGATGTGATGAAAGCCATCGACCAAAAATTACTTACAACAACCGAAGTAGATAGCGCATTGGCGGGTATTTTAAGAACTCAATTTAAACTCGGATTTTATGATACCCCATCTTTAAATCCATTTAGTAAATATGGGGCTGATAGTGTTGCCAATAATTATCATGTTATGTTGGCAAGAAAAATGGCACAGCAAAGTATGGTTCTTTTAAAAAACGCCCGCTTTCCGGGGCAGGAAAAAAATATTTTGCCGCTGGATAAAAATAAGTATGGCGCATACATGGTGGTTGGCCCCAATGCTGCTTCGCTGGATGCACTGATGGGCAACTATCATGGTGTAAGCGATAAGACAGTTAATTTTACAGAAGGTATCAGCGCCGCAGTAGACGCAGGTACAAGGGTGGAATATGACCAGGGCTGTGATTATACAGATACCACTCACTTTGGCGGAATATGGGCCGCCGGCAATGCTGATATTACCATCGCCGTGATTGGCCTTACCCCTGTTTATGAAGGAGAAGAAGGCGATGCTTTTTTAGCGCAGGGAAGAGGTGACAGAACAAATATCAATTTACCCGCCAGTCATATTGCATTTATAAAAGCCCTGCGTAAAGGAATGCAAAAGCCAATAGTAGCAGTAATTACAGCAGGCAGTGCAGTTGATGTATCTTCCATAGAACCTTATGTGGATGCCATCATTTATGCCTGGTATCCCGGTGAACAGGGTGGTAATGCATTGGCAGATATTTTATTTGGAAAAGTGACTCCATCCGGCAAATTGCCTGTTACATTTTATAATTCATTTAGTGATTTGCCGGGTTATGCAAATTATGCCATGAAGGGACGAACCTACCGTTATTTTGATGGCAAGGTTCAATATCCTTTTGGGTATGGACTAAGTTATACTTCTTTTACTGATGAATGGTTAAAACAACCAACTGATATCATTGCAGAAAATGACAGTATTTCTTTTGGCGTAAAAATTAAAAATACGGGCAGGTATGATGGAGACGAAGTGGTGCAGGTATATATTGAATATCCTGCTGTAGATAGAATGCCTTTAAAAGAATTAAAAGCATTTAAACGGGTAACGGTACAAAAAGGCAAAGAAGGCTTTCTTAATTTTTCTATCGCTGCCAGCGAATTAAAGAAATGGGATTTGCAACAAAAGCAATGGAAATTATATCCAGGTGATTATTTTTTATGCATCGGCAAAAATGCCAATGAAATGATATTGAGGAAGAAGTTTACTGTAAAATAAAATGCAGATAAGTGTTTTCAGAACGGGATAAATTTCGGGTGAACAGGAACTTCTTTGCAGTTTTGTTTTACGATATTTTGTTCAAAAAAAATCAGCCATTATATTTATTAACGGTAATTGAAGTTATAAGATATGATAAAATATAAAGTACATCATTGCCATGTTAAAAGCCGCATGGCTAATGATGGCTCCAAGTATTGATCCTGTTTTTTCTTTGCAAATAAAAAATATCCGGCTTGCTACAAACATAGAAAATACCCATAATAAGGCTGGTATTAATAAAAATTGCCAGCTACCCAACAGATAAACAATACCGAAATGAGCCAAATGGGTTAATGCAAATGCTGTGCTATCAATGATGGAAGCTTTGTTTTCTCCAAATCTTCCTGCAAAACTACCATGCACCAATCCACGATAAAATAACTCTTCGCCAATAGGACTAAAACTCATGCCTGTTAAAGTATAAATTAAAAAATAAGTATTTCTTTGTGAACCGCTAAGAACATTCCCTGCTACATTGTAAGATTTGGAAATGTATACAAAGCAATTGCTGACCGTATGCTGAAACAGCAATGAGGCAACAAAATAAATAACAGTACAGATTGCTACCCCTGCCATAAAAGAATACAATAACCAGTAGTAATTAAGCGGTTTCTTTATCCCGATATATGTTCTGCCTTTTTTTGTAAGAAATATGAATGGCGAGAACCACATGAAAAAAAATACCAGGGCTATCCTGCTATACTTGCCAGAAATATTTGCATTAAGAACAATAATAAACCTTGGGATACCTGTCAATAAAATTAAGACAAGACCGAAAACCCAATTAAACCTGACTATTTTTTCCCAAAAAGGTTTTAACATCTATTCAGTATTTAAAAAATTTATTTTGACTTTTTTAAAATTACTTGCTTCTTTCCACTATTTGCATTTTTCTTTTACTGCGGGATTTCGCAGATGCTGATTTTAAGAATTTATTTTCTGTATAAAAACCCAATGATAAAGAAGAATTATTTCTGTTCAATTTTAGATTTTACAAATAGCATTTGTTCTTCTGTCAGCTTAGATTTGTCGATAAAGTTTCCTGCTTTCTTGCTGCAATATAAAATCAAATATTTCTGAGTCTCCTTTATTTTAATAATATGTGCCCACTTTAGAGTACTCTCAAATGTGAGTCCTTTTACAAATATCCCTTCTTGTCCAAATGTGTATTTGATATCATCTTGCAGGCTTGGATTTGATTGAAAATTTTTCCCCGCTATTAATACAATCAAAGTAGGGCCTAATAATATAAAAAGTCCCAGGAATGTTTCATAAAAAGATACATCAGAATTATAATCACTTATTTTGAAGTAATTTAAAATTGCTGTTACAACCAAATAAAGTCCAACTAGTGAAGCTAAAATGAACATTGGTTTCTTATAAATTTGGCTATACAAATATTTTGCATAGTCATATTTTGTCAAACGGGTTGAAATTATAAAATTGTCCATAGGTATGCTGATAAGTGTCGGCTAAGTTTTGGTTACAATGCAAATATTTATGTTATCAAGCGAAACTCCAAAAAATATAGTAATTGGTTTTTACGCAACTAAGATATTCCGTACCAATGTATGTATTAATTTATAAATATCTCAACCCATTAATTTCTCTTTTAAACAAATAGCCGACATCGACCAGGATGGTTTAATGACAGGAGAAGCCAGTATCAATTCAACTGGCTATGCAAGGGTAAAGCGCATGGTACATTTAAAGGAAGGAAAAAAGCAATTTACAGCTACAATGCCCAAAGCAGAAAACCGGCTGAGGGATTATTATTTCAATTACCCTTTTTCAAAAAACAGACACCACCATTTATCTTTTACCTGATGGTATGATATCAGACGCATTGCCAACTGCTAAAACCCTTCAGTGTGATTTCGCAAAATACAATACCAAATACTGGTATAACGAAGGCGAACAAAACGTATACCGCATTTCAAATTTAACGCTCGTGAAATATAAGATACCGGCTGCTTGTTATACACAAATGAAAACTTCTTTGATGAAGTGGCAAAAGATGAATTGCAAAGAATTGTGGTGAAGAAGAAGTGAGTTGTTCCATTGCAACCCTGCTTCGTATCAACACGAAGCAGGGTTGCAATGGCCCAAACATTTATTCAGCATTTAATAGTTGTAGATTGAACTTTTAAAATCAGCCTCATTTTCTATCTCACGAAACAACTTGTTTTTGAATCAGCACGGCAAGTAAAAAAAGCGCTACTGAAATACAAATCCCTATAATTAAAGGCTTCCATATTTTCTTTTTGTCGTAATCTGCTTCATCCGGAAAATATTTCTTATAAAAGATTTCTGTTAATATTCCAGCAGCACCAATGTTACACAAAAAACTAACTGACCGGTTCTGAATATTAAAAAAGCTTATGATTACTACTGTCAGGACAGTTAATAATATCGAAACTACTAAAACCAAATTTGCTTCCTTTCTCTTTTCAATATCCTTTAGATTTTGCATCAGAAGAATACCTCCAAATATTGAAGTAAAAAAGAACGAAAATCCCCAAATTGCACGTTTAGAATAAATCATGGGTTTTAATATCCCTTCCAATTTGTCTACATTGTAATCTTGTTCATTGGCTACATTCATAATATTTAATTTACAGTTTAAGTTTACATTATCGAATCGCATACTCGCCCATAGAAAGGGAAAGAAGCATGTTAAAAACTAAACCCAACACCCGCAGTAACACCGGCGTATAATACAGGATCCATATTCCAAAAATCATTTGAAGGTGGGTCAAGATAAATGATGGGGCCTACAACCAGCTTAGCAAAAAAACTACCACCCGGTTGTTGGTAACGGTAACCGGCGCCCGGCATGATATACATTTTTTTATCGGATAAATTATTACCTGAAAAAAGATCCTGGTACTTTTCAATATTACAGAATGGGTACCTATAAAACCATCATATCAAAACAAAGAAAGAACTGATAGTAAAAACTTGAATTTTAAATTTCAACAGTATAATTTGTGTATTCATTATTTTACAATAAAAACAGTGGTATGAAAATATGTAAAAAATCATTGACAGCAATTCTTTTTTTAATAGGTTTTTATGCAGCGTTCAATTAGTAACTGCACAAAAACAAGATGCTGTGCAGGACAGTATTATAAAAAATGCAGTAGACAGTCAACACTACATTTTTTATGCAGAAGCTGCAACTCCTGCTAACAGTAAGCGAAGGTTTCTATCGCCAAGGATATATTGTACAGGTTTCAAAAGACACCGTGATATGCGACCTACCCTATTTTGGCCAGGTTTATACAAGCCCTATTAATTCAACGGAAGGCGGTATAAAGTTTACAGCAGCCCGTTTTGATTATACCACCGAAACAAAAAAGAAAGGTGGCTGGGATATTACCATTAAAACAAAGGATATACCTGAAACGCAGACTTTAATTTTTACTATTTATGAAAATGGAAAAGCATACCTTCAGGTAAGAAGCAATAACCGGCAGCAAATTAGTTTCAGTGGTTATATAAAATAATTTTTATATAACCTAAATTCTAACAGATTTTAATGGCAAAATTGTTCTTTTAGCTTCTAATCAAATATCTTCGTTTGTAAATTAAACCTTGTAAATATGAAAAATAACTTCGTTTTATTATTTAGTGCTGTATGTGTTTTATCATTTAGTTCCTGCGTGAGTAAAAAACTTCTTACCGACGAGCAGGCAAAGTATGGCCAGTTACAAACTGAGTATAGCAAAATACAGGCAGAGTTAAAAGATTGTAACACACTTACTGCAGCCGATGCGCAAAAGAAGGCCGCTTTGGAAGCCGAACTAGCTGGCTTGAAACAACAAGTCGACTATCTAAAACAAAACAATACTGCGGCATTAAAGCAACTTGAGAACATGTCTGTAATTAGTGGTTCCCAGGCCGAGAGCATAAAAAAATCGATGGATAATATCGGTGCCAAAGATGCCTATATACAGGACCTTCAGTCAGCGATGGCCCGCAAAGATTCTTTAAACCTTGCATTGGTTACAAACCTCAAGGGAGCTATCGGCAATATGGATGACAAGGACATCAATATTAAAGTTGACAAAGGTGTTGTGTATATCGATATCAGCGATAAACTATTGTTTAAAAGTGGCAGCTATGATGTAAGTGATAAAGCAAATGAAGTGTTGGGAAAGGTTGCGTTGGTATTAAAAAATCAACCCGATATTGAATTTATGGTAGAAGGCCATACTGACAATGTAGCTTTAAAAGGCAATGGTGCAATTATAGATAACTGGGACCTGAGTGTTAAAAGAGCTACCGCAGTGGTGCGCATTTTACAAAATAAATATGGCCTTGACCCTGCAAAAATTACAGCCGCAGGCCGTAGTGAATACAGGCCTGTTGTGGATAACACTACGGCTGAAGGAAAAGCTGCCAACCGCAGAACAAGGATAGTTATTTTGCCACAGCTTGACCAGTTCTTTAAATTACTGGAGCCCAAAAAATAACAAAGCCTAGTTTCACACAAAGCGAACTAAGGATACAAAGTACACAACGGGTAAAGACATAATTCATCAATTGTTAACCCTTTGTGTACTTTGTTTTTTTTTGCGTTCTTTGTGTGAAACAATTCAAAGCATAAAAGACTACTCATCAACAGAAACTATTTTGTGTACTTTGTATTCGTTGCGTTCTTTTTGTGAAACCTGATTTGCAATACCTGTTATTGTTTTTTCTAATAATTTGTATGACAAAACTTTCTGTCAATATCAATAAAATTGCCACATTGCGCAACAGCCGCTGTGGCAATAACCCGGACCTTATTAAGGTTGCCCTGGATATTGAGCGGTTTGGCGGCGAAGGCATAACGGTACACCCACGCCCCGACGAAAGGCATATTCGTTACGCCGATGTATATGCGGTAAAAAAAGCAATTAGTACAGAATTAAATATTGAGGGTAATTGTACAGAAGATAAATTTGTAGCGCTGGTACTAGCCAATAAACCTGCACAGGTAACATTGGTGCCAGATGCCCTTGGGCAAATTACCAGCAACCATGGATGGAACACTGTTGAGCATAAAGACTATCTTATCGGCATGATCAATATTTTTAAAAACGCAGGCATAAGAACTTCTATTTTTGTTGACCCTGCAATTGAAATGATTGAAGGCGCCGCCGCAACAGGTGCCGACAGGATTGAATTATACACTGAAAGTTTTGCAAAAGAATATGCAGCGGGCAATAAAGCTGCATCTGTGAAAGATTACATTGCGGCAGCAAAAAAAGCAATTGAACTTGGTATTGGAATCAACGCAGGCCACGACCTTGATTTACAAAACCTGCAATATTTTTCGCAACAGGTTCCGGGCCTGCTGGAAGTATCTATTGGCCATGCATTAATATGTGACGCAGTTTACCTTGGATTAGAAAATACTGTTCAGTTATATAAGCGCTGTTTAAATGGTAGCGCCCCCTATAATTTTGTTGACGCTTCTATAGCGGCATCAAAATAGTTGGATAAATTATTGATAGTAGCCGCAGCAATTTCTATTTGCTCCTGTGCTTCTTTCCAGTTGCGTTGCTCAATAGCCTCTCTTATGCCAGGCAATGTTTTTACGCTGTACCCTGTATAAAAGCCTGGTGCTGATATAACGTTTCTGTACCATTTGCGTCTTGGCAATCCTTCTGTTGTAAGCAGCCCCTGCTCTGCTTTGTATAGTTTTTTATTCAGCTCGTTTCTATTTACATCAGCCATATCTTTTTTATTAACGGCATCATTTAACCGGGCTGAAGTTTTAGCCAAAATATCCACTGCATTTTGCAGGGATGCAAAATTTAGAAAAGGCACTTCTGCTTTTGCAGCAGGTGGTAAAAGCGGGGCGTTAACCCTATTGGCAATTGTATAATATTTTTCGTTGATGAGTTTATTTTCTACAACGGTATTCTCTCTCATCTCGTCTGTGAGGGCAATCAATTCTGTTACATATCCACCAATGGCAGTTTGTAAATTGCGAAAATCAAAAGGCAATGTTTCAGCATCTGCAAAACGCAAAGTAGTTCGTCCCGCAGTTTTAGCCAATACCACTCCATATACAAATCCGGGGTCTTTAAACCGTTTATACAAATCGTAAGAATCATAAATGGAATGATAATCTCCCGCATCATCTTCGCCACCAAAACCAAGGTTTAAAGAAGGTATACCGATATGCTGCGCAAAAGGAGAAAAGTCGGAGCCAGAGCCCAATGCCTGTAATACAAACAGGCTTTTTCCGATCAGTTCTTTTTTTGCTTTGGCAGAACCGGCATTAATAATATCATAGGAACGTTTTCTTTCAAATACAGAAACATTTGTTGCCGGGTCATTTACTGATTTGCTGATTTCTGTAAATGCAGGCTCCAAAGACTGCGAACCTTCTGCACCTAAAAAGCCCCTTCCATTTCCATCTGAATTAATATACAATACTGCTTTTTGTTGCAGTTCTTCTGCATGGTTTTCAACCCACTCAGTTGAACCCATCAAACTGGGTTCTTCCCCATCCCAGGCGCAAAACACAATGGTGCGTTTTGGCTTCCATCCCGTTTTTACCAACTCCGCTATACCCCTTGCTTCCTCCAGCATAGCTGCCTGTCCGCTGATTGGGTCTGCAGCTCCATTTACCCATGCATCATGGTGGTTGCCACGAATGATCCATTCATCAGGAAATGCAGTACCTTTTAATTTTGCAATAACATTATAAATGGGCCTTATCTGCCAATCGAAAGAAAGTTTTAGGTGGATAATATTTTTGGATGGCCCTGCATGATAAGTGATGGGCAATGCGCCCCTCCACCCCTCTGGAACCACAGGCCCTTCAAGACTTTGCAGCAAAGGCAGTGCATCTTCATAACTGATAGGGATAACCGGAATTTTTAATAAGTTCACGCAATCTTTTCTATCAAGCCGCACTGCATCTTTTGTGGCACCAATACCAGGTGTTAACGGATCGCCGGGATAAATCAGCATATCCATCACCGAGCCCCTTTGTGCACCCGCTGCAGGCCTAAAGGGTCCTTTAGGATATACATCTCCCTGGAAATAACCATCATCTTTTGGATCAGAATAAATGATACAACCAATAGCGCCATGCTCCTGTGCCAGTTTTGGTTTAATACCTCTCCAGCACTGTCCATATTTTGCAATCACAATTTTCCCCTTTACATCAATGCCCAGCCTTGCCAATGTTTCATAGTCTGCAGGTATACCATAATTTACAAAAACCAATTCTGCATTTACATCTCCATCAGCGCTCCAGCAATTGTATACAGGTAATTGTTTTGATTGCTGGCCACTGGTAGCATCTTCTTTTATTGCGGGTTCTTTTAAGGCAGCTTTAAAATTTTTATTGCCGGTCATTTCAAGTAGTCTTGTAACGGGCGTTGGAAACAATACATAAAAAGTTTCTATTGCTGCATCATAGCCCCAGCTGGTAAATTTATTAAGAATATACTTTGCATTTGCTGCATCGCCAGGTGAGCCCACATGATGTGGCTCTGCAGATAATTCCTTAACCAGCAGGTCGATGTTTTTTGCACTAAGGCTGGCATCAAATTTCTTTTCTGCAGCAAGTTCCGCTTCGGCGGCTGCAGCACTAAAACCAAGTATGGTATTAGTTTGTGCAAATAAAAAACAGGTTGTTACACTAAAAGCTGTTAATAGCGTAATATATTTTTTCATGATAAAAGTTTTAGTAAAATTTTACTTTGTTACAAGGTAGCAAATGTTGTAAAAACGAAAATACGTTTTAAATTTTGACTATAGCCTGAATGAATATTACAAATTTGATGTTTGTTATATGGCGTTTCGTATTTAGTTCAGTGAAGACATCTACCGAAGAAAGAAACCTATATCCAAGTAAAAAGATGGCTTAACCTTTATTACAATTACAACTGATTTATATTTTTGGTAAGCGCTATTTTATCTGCTTTTGATTTTGCCAAACTGATAGCGGTTTGAAAATGTTGCAGTGCTTTTTCTTTATCAATGGTAGAATACAGTTTACCCAGCAATGAAAAATATAAATGATTACTGACAAGATTTAATTTTTCTGCTTCAATAATTGCCTTCTCATTACTTTCAGCCTTGGCAAGTGCGTAAGTACGGTTCAGCGCTGCTATAGGAGAATATTTTATTTGCAATAATTTATTGTAGAGTTGTAAAATGTTGTCCCATTTCTCTTTGGTGTCTTCCTTATGCGTGTGCCACCAGGCTATAGCGGCTTCCAGATGATATTTTGATAGCTGGTTGCCCGTGGATGACTTGTTTAAATAATATTCCCCTTTAACAACTAATTCTTTATTCCAAAGATTAGTATCCTGATCTTCGTACAATATTATTTCGCCATTTTCATTGGTACGTGCTTCAAATCTTGAGGAATGAAAACACATTAAAGAAAGTAAGGCATTTACTTCCGGCTTATTGGTATTTCCATTTTCTATCAGAAATAAAGTCAGCCGCATGGCTTCAATACAAAGGTCCTTCCGCAAACTGCTATTTTGCGATGTGGAATAATAGCCTTCGTTAAACAATAAATATAAAGTAGTTAAAACAGTACCTAACCTATTGTCAATTTCAGTTAAAGCAGGTGGTTGTATTTTTATATTTTCTTCCCGCAGTTTTACTTTTGCCCTGTTGAGCCTTTTGTAAATAACTTCTTTATTGGTTAAAAAAGCACTGGCTATTTCCTCAATACTAAAACCACAAAGAAGATTTAATGATAACCCAATCTGGGCTTCGCTTGCAATGCAGGGATGGCAAACAACAAAAATCATTGCCAGTTGGCTATCATTAATATTTTTAGTTGACAGATCAATTTGTATTTCGTCTGATATTGCCGGGTTATATTTTATTTGCTTTGCAACTTTTTGGGCAAAAATTGCATTGTGTTTCAGGTAATCCCTTGTTTTATTTTTAGACACAGTATAGAGCCATGCAGTTGGATTTTCCGGCAGTCCTTTTAAGCCCCATAATTCAGATGCTAAAAGAAAAGTATCACTTACGATATCTTCTGCAATTTCAATATATTCAATACCAAATAACTTACAAAGCACAGAAACTATTTTTCTGTATTCTGTTCTAAATAAATTGGGTATCAATTCTTGGTGCTGCATAAGTAAAATGCCCCTGCATAATTACAGGGGCATCAAATAAATTTAGCTGTTGTTATCCATCGGCACTATTGCTCTTACTTCTACACTGCCATTTATAAAAAGTATGGGGCAGCCTTTTGAAATTTCTGCAGCTTCTTCCAGCGAACCGGCCTTAATTATACTATAACCACCAATTGCTTCCGCCATTTCAACATAGGGGCCATTTGTTACCACACTATCCGGTTTTACCACCTTGCCTTCTGATGCAAGCCGGTTTCCTGAGCTAACCAGTTTGTCTTGTGCAGCAATGCTACCCAACCAGTTTTGCCATTGTTTCATTGACTCCTGCATTTGTTCAGGTGATGGCTGAATGCCATTGGAGTGTGCCCTGAAAACTAATAAGAATTCTTTCATTGTTTTAAAATTTAATTGTTAAAAACTAATGACGATTGAGTTTTGAAATCTGGACAAATGTAGAAATATTTTTATTTACCAATCTCTGAAAGAGATCGGCAAAAGAAAAGGCACTTCAAACTTTTAAGCCCTTATACATATTTCTTTAAAGTGAGTGTATTATTTTAGTAAGCTATTAAGTTTACTTTCCAATTGGGGGCCGCGTAAATTTTTGGCTATAATTTTTCCGTCGGGGTCTATTAAAAAATTTTGAGGTATGCTAAAAATACCAAATTGCTGAGCTATTGAGTTACTCCATCCCTGCAGATCGCTTACATGTGTCCATGTTAACCCGTCCATATTTATTGCGTTTACCCAGGCTGGTTTTGCCTTGTCTAATGATACGCCCAGCACAGTAAAATTTTTATCTTTAAACTTATTGTAGTTAGCCACTACGTTGGGGTTTTCCTGGCGGCAGGGGCCGCACCAGCTTGCCCAAAAATCAATCAACACATATTTGCCCCGTAAAGATGATAAACTTACAGGAGTGCCTGCTGTATCGGTTTGTGTAAAATCAGCCAGCATGGTTCCTATCGCATTTTTTTTAAATTCTGCAATTTGCTTCGCGATATAATTACCCATTGGTGCAGTTTGCAATATCCTGTTTAAATGATTGTACATTTCTTCCATTTTATCACCATCACCGGATAATTGGTTGTAACGAATAATTGCCAGCGGCGTGATATACGAAGCAGGATGCTGTTGAATAAAATTATTGATAGCCTGCAAAGCCTGAGCCTTGGCAGCCGGATCATCCACTGCATTTTCTGCAAATAGTTGCTGATAAGGGCTTATAATTTTATTAAAGCTTTCAAAATCTGCATGCGAGGAAGAACCTGTTACTGTAAGCTGTTCAACAGCTTCTTTTTTACCCGTAATTTTCACCAGGCTATTGTCTAAAAATAGTGGGATGTATGGACCCTGCTTGTTGAAGGAAAGATATAAAAAATCGGGTGTAGTTTGTTTTCCTTTAAAGGTAAATTTATTGCTGGTAATAATTGCTTCGTATACAGGAGCTCCTGTTTGCCCGTTTAATAAAGCAACACCTGTTCCATCTGCATACCCTGCTACCTCGCCATTAATCATAAAACCATCAACAGGTTTAACATCGGTAACAATTGCTTTTTTTTGTGTATTAGCCGCTTTGGTTTTTGTTGAATTTTGTGCCGTTACAAAAAACGGCAATGATAGTAATACAATAAAAAAAAACTTCGTCATAGAAAAAATTTAATGCTGCAATTTACCCCCTTTTACCCAATTGAATTACGCTATAATGCTATTTAAGAATTCTTTAGTAGTTAGAGCAATATTATTGGTGTTTTCCAGTGCCTTAATATAAGCAGAACCGATAATAGCACCGTTGGTATAGGCACAGGCCGATTGAAAAGTAGGTTTATCTTTTATACCAAAACCTACCAGTACGGGGTTATTCAATTGCATATCCTGTAATTTTTTAAAGTATCCCGATTGTTCGCTGATGGCTTTATTGTTGCCCGTAGTTGAGGAAGAGGATACCGCATATAAGAAACCGCTGCTTAAACTATCTATCTTCCTGATTCTTTCTTCGCTGGTTTCAGGCGTTATTAAAAAGATAAATTTTAGCCCGTGTTTTTCAAAAAGCTGCCGGTACATGGTTTCAAATTCGTGGATTGGTAAATCAGGTAAAATAATACCATCTACACCAACTGCTTCTGCAAACGCACAAAATTTTTCAATCCCAAATTGAAGCATGGGGTTCATATAGCCCATTAAAATAACAGGCAGGTTGATAGTATGCCTTAGTGATTGCAACTGTTCAAATAACAGCGAAATACTCATGCCGTTTTTTAACGCAATCATGCTGCTGTTTTGTATTACCGGGCCATCTGCCAAAGGATCACTATAGGGCATACCTATTTCTATAAGATCAGCACCATTTTGTTGTAAAGCTGTTAATACTTCCATGGTACTATCTGCATGTGGGTAGCCCGCAGTACAATACATGTTTAGTACGTTCTTCTTTTTGGAAGCAAACAGCTTATTTATTCTATTCATGATTTTACTTTATAACAATTTCCATTTTAATGTTCGACCTTTTAAATTCAGATATAAAATCAGGCACTTCAATAAACCCATATTTTTTATACAGGTGAATGGCCGGGCCAAGTATTGTGTTTGAATGTAAGCAAACTTTTTCAAGCTTCATTTTCCTGGCTTTCTGCAAACAAAATGCAATCATTGCATTGCCGATATTTTTTCCCTGGAATTTTTCGTCCACCGCCATCTTTGATAATTCAAAAATAGTATCGCTCACTTTTAACAATGCAAAAGTTCCGGCTACCTCATTATTGAACATAGCAAAAAAAATAAAGCCCCCTTTATCAATAAAATATTGCCGTGGGTTACCCAGCATTTTTTCATCTATCGGTTCTATCTCAAAATATTTTTCAACCCATGCCTTATTTAGTGCGGTAAAATGGTGTGCAAGTTTATCAGTAAAGGGAACTATTTCAATTTTGTTTTCCATTGTTAATCATTTGTTCACCTGCATTGTTTTCTTTCACCTCATCCGCCCTCTGGGCACCTTCTCCTTCAGGAGAAGGGCTGGGCGTAGAGTTTACTTTTTAGGCTATAGATGATTATTACTATTCCTGTTGCTTCAATCATATGCTTTATTTTCTATTCTCCTTTTTATAAACTCCACTATTTCATTTACTACAGTTTCTATTTTATCAATAATTGATTCATTGTTAAATCGTAGTACACTTATTTTATTTTCATTTAAAACCCTTGTCCGTTCTATATCGTATGCTGCAATATCTTCTCTATTATGGATACTTCCGTCTGCTTCGATACCCAATTTTATTTCGTGACAATAAAAATCCAACACATAATTCCCAAAAGGATGCTGCCTTCTAAACTTTAAATTCATTACCTTCCTGTTTCTAAGCGCTTGCCACAATTTATCTTCGGCAGCAGTTGAAAACTTTCTTAAATAATGTGCATTCTCATAAGTAGAAGGATTCGCATTATTGTGTAAGTTTTCATTGTAGTCTGCCATAACAAAATTATTTACAAAAATGAAGGCTTCAAAAGCCCCTCTCCTCAAGGAGAGGGGTTGGGGTGAGGTACTTTCAAATTATTAAACTCTACTCAAAACTACTACTCAAAAAACTTATAAATATTTCATGTAAGTAGCCAGATCTTTATCCCCTCTTCCGCTTAAACAAATTACCACTACATCATCCTTTTTAAATTTTATCTCATTCAATACATGAAAAGCATGTGCAGTTTCCAATGCCGGAATAATACCTTCTGTTCTGCTTACTTCAAAGGCAGTTTTTACTGCTTCTGCATCAGTAGCACTCATAAAAACAGCACGGCCGCTTTTAAACAAATGTGCATGCAAAGGGCCAATACCCGGATAATCCAAACCGGCTGAAATGCTATGAGGTTCTATAACCTGTCCATCTTCTGTTTGCATCAACAGGCTTTTGCTGCCATGCAAAATACCCGGCTTTCCTAATTGTGTAGTAGCTGCGCTGATGCCGCTATTGATGCCGCAGCCGGCTGCTTCAACAGCAACCAATTGCACAGCAACATCATCTAAAAAATGATAGAACGCACCTGCTGCATTGCTGCCACCGCCCACGCACGCAATTACATGAGTGGGTAATTGACTGCCTGTTTTTTGTAACAATTGTTTTTTAATTTCTTCACTGATTACGCTTTGAAAACGGGCCACCATATCGGGGTAAGGATGTGGGCCTACCACACTGCCAATAATATAATGCGTATCTACGGGGTTATTGATCCAATCCCTGATAGCTTCATTGGTAGCGTCTTTCAGCGTTTTACTGCCGCTTAATGCAGGTATTACAGTAGCCCCCAGCATTTGCATCCTTGCCACATTGGGCGCCTGGCGCTCAATATCTTTTTCACCCATGTATACGATACACTCCATGCCTTTTAGCGCACACACGGTAGCGGTAGCAACACCATGCTGCCCGGCGCCTGTTTCTGCAATAATCCTTGTTTTGCCCAGGCGTTGCGCCAGTAAAATTTGCCCGATGGTGTTATTGATTTTATGGGCACCGGTATGGCAAAGGTCTTCCCGCTTTAAATATATTTTTACCCCATGTTTTTCACTCAACCGTTCTGCTAAAAATAAAGGCGTTGGCCTTCCTACATAATCTGTCAGCAATTGTTGAAACTCCTGCTGAAATGCAGGGTCATACATTATTTGAAGGTATTGTTCCTGCAACTGCTTTACATTGGGGTACAGCATTTCAGGAATAAAGGCACCGCCGAAATCGCCGTAATAGCCATGCTCGTTAACGGTGAAATTATTATTTGTTATTGTCATCATTTGTATTACTATTTAACATCGTTGTGTCACTCACTTGTACTACAATTATTCTACTCAACTTTAAGAAATCCATATACTAACATGCTCTGCAATTATCCATTTTTTATTTTTATAAATAAGAAAGTATAAAAGTCCTTCTGAATTTAAAACATTCTTATATCTTGAAAAATAAACTACTGCTTTAGATTTATCTTCTGAATATATTACTCTTGAAAATTTAATTACCCTTTTTACACCAGTAAAAATTTCAGACAGAACCACAAAACCTTTATTAATATTCCTTTCATTAAACCTTGAAATGCTGTCTTTAGTTAAATGAATGAAATTATATCCGTTTAAATTACTCAACATAATTTCAGGGCTATTAAACCTATTTGCAATTATCAATATGTCTTTCCATGTTGTGTCTTGAAAATATCCAATAGCCCCCCCAACATACAGTTTACCACCAACAACATCCCATTCAATTTTTCTTAACTCATTTGTTTCTGTCTCATCCTGTAAAACAATGCTCTTTTCATTCTTTTCTTTTGTGTAATCAATTATTGCCCTATAAATAAGTTTATCATTATTAGTTTGGCTAAATAATGGGTTAACAAGAAAAAAAGAAAATAGTAGTATAAAACTTCTCAATGTCATATTGTCGAATATTAATATTTAGCGATTCCTTACTGTATAACAGTCATGGGGCCACAATCAATTCCAAAAACTTTAAATCCATCCACCGGTTAAACTTAAAACCTACCTCTTTAAAATGTGCCACTTCTGTAAATCCAAATTTTTCATGCAGTGCTATGCTTGCTTCATTGGTTGCTTCTATTCCTGCAACAATTGCATGCAGTTTTAGTTCTTTAGCTGCATTAATTAATGGTGGCATCAGTAATTTTGCTACTCCCTTTCCACGGCTGTTACTGGCAACGTAAACTGAATTTTCCACCGTGTATCGATAACCAAACCATGGCCTGAAAGCGCCGATGGTACTGAATCCTATTACCTTACCTTCTTCTACAGCAGTAAAAACAGGAAAGCCCTGTTCTTTTTTTAATGCAAACCATTCCTGCCGCATGGCCAATGTATGCGGTTTTTCGTGCCACACTGCTGTTGTATTTACAATGATATCATTATAAATTTCCAGTAACACTGGAATATCTTGTTCGGTTGCCGTTTGTATTGTTACCATAATTTTCATCAATTAAAATAAAACAGCTACGCTTTAATAAAAATTTAAAAAAGGTTTGCCGTACAAGAGGGCGATGCAACAATTTGCCACATGGCTTTTTAGCGTAGATAATAATTTTATTTCATTGCCTGTTTTAACTGCAACACCAATGCCATATCTTTTATACCTGGCTCTTTCTCAAATTTGCTGTTGATATCAATGCCTATAAAATCCGGATGCTTAAATGCCTTTACTTTTGCCGCATCATCTAAACCAATACCGCCGCTTAAAAAGAAAGGCTTTTCAATTTTGTATTTCTTTATCAGCTTCCAGTCAAACTGGATGCCAGTACCGCCAGGAAGAGCTGCCTTTTCTCCTCCCCTACCGGGGGAGGCTGAGAGGGGGCTGGAATCAAACAAATAATAATCGCATACTGCATCGTACTCTTCTACCAGTTTATCTATTGAACCGGTATTTGCATCAATACTAAATGCCTTTATCACTTCCACATTATCTGATAATTGTTCGCATAATTCCGGTGTTTCGTCACCATGCAATTGTACTACATCCAAACCATAATCTTCTACAGTCTGCATAATTTCATCGTACTCTGCGTTTACAAATACACCCACTTTTTTAATATCAAAATCTGTTGACTGCAATTCTTCCTTTGAAATTTTACCTACCACATAACGGGGAGATTCCTTGTAAAAAATTAATCCTGCAAAATCAATATTCAGTCCATCTAACTGCTGCAATTGCTTTAGCTGCGTTATGCCACATACTTTAATGTTCATCTTTTGTTTTTCGGTTTATAATTGTTTAATAAAATTTTTAATTTTTTCCATGTCTTTAACACCCGGTACAATTTCAAATTTGCTGTTAATATCTATTGCGAAAAGCGCCTTTGCTTCGGGTCTTGTAGAAAATTCTTTTAAGCTTTCCACATCGAATGGGTCAATGCCGCCGCTTAAAAAATACGGTTTGCCAACTACCACATCATGCAATTTTGCCCAGTCAAATTTTTTGCTGGTGCCTCCATAACCTGCACCTTCAGTATCAAACATAAACATATCACACACTTCCATATAATCTTTTATCCGCCATGCAATATTGTCTGTTTCACTTATCCTGAATGCCTTTACTACAGAGATATAATCAGCTATTTTTTCACAATACCTTGGCGTTTCGTCGCCATGCAGCTGCACCATGTGCAGGCGGCATTCATCTACCATCTGCAATACTTCCTCCACAGAAGCATTTACAAAAACACCTACTTTGTTTACATTAGTCTCTTTCTTTATCTGGCTTGTTGTCATTTGCCTCAACACATACCGGGGTGACTTTGGATAAAAAATCAACCCGGCAAATGTTGCACCGGTTTCTGGCAATTTTATTAATTGTTCTTCCAGTGTAATGCCGCAAACTTTTACTCTCATTTTTCTTTTGCTTTTAGTTTTTGAACAAATTCAGCAAAAGCAATCGTTGGGTCAGGTTGTTTCATAAACTGTTCTCCAATTAAAAAACCTTTATAGCCTGCCTTTTTGAAGATACTGATTGTTTCAATATCATTGATGCCACTTTCGGCAATTTTTATTTTATCAGGGCTAATTTTTTTACTTAGTTCAATAGAACGGTTAATATCTACAGTAAAAGTTTTCAGGTCGCGGTTATTTACACCCACTATTTCGGTGGCAGGGCAAATATGCTGCAACTCTTCCTCACTGTGTATTTCAAGCAATACTTCCAGTTGTAATGACTTTGCAAATTCTGCCAATTGCTGTATCCTTTGTGGCGAAAGGCATGCTGCAATTAATAAAATAACATCCGCACCAATAGACCTGGCTTCCACAAGCTGGTACTCATCAATTATAAAATCTTTTCGCAGTATAGGAATATTATTTATCCTCGCTTTTTGTAAATCATTATTGCTTCCGCCAAAAAAATGATTGTCTGTTAACACAGATAAACAGCTGGCGCCATTTTCGGTATATGCTTTTGTAACTGTTGTTACATCTGCCAGATTGTTGATAATGCCTTTTGAAGGTGATTGCCTTTTAAATTCAGCTATAATGCCGGTTTTAGTTTCATCCAGCAAAAATTGTTTTAACGAAAGAGTTTTTCTGTTATAATACTCACTTTGCATCAGGGCTTCTACAGGTGTATGCTCTTTTGCTTTGGCAACTTCTGTTTTTTTATGCGCTATTATTTTTTCTAAAATATTAAGCCCCCCCGCCCCCCGGATGGGGGGTTCCGAAGCATTAAAATTTGGGCTATTTTCCATTTTTTGCTATTGGTGATTTTATGATACTGTACGATTAATTTATCCAAATATTTATTAACGTTTACACACATACTTTCTTCAGCATTTCCAGCGCCTTACCGCTTTCCAGGCTTTCTACTGCCAGTTGATAGCATTCTTCATAGTTACTATACCGGCCGGTGCAAAGCAGCGCCATTGCTGAATTTGCCAGCACTACCGCATTTTGCGACCATGTGCCCTCTCCTTTTAAAATTGTCATGAATATTGCAGCGGCTTCCTCTACAGTATTGCCACCGGAAATGTCAGCAGGGTTTACAGTTCGCTTGCCCAATGTTTCTGCACTCATTATTTTTTCGCCTGTATTAGTTATCACCTTGGTGTCGCCGGTTAAAGAAATTTCATCATAACCATCCAGGCCGTGAATAATAGTAAAATTGCTGCTCGTCTGTTGTAATAAATAATTATAAATTCTTGCCATTTCCAGGTTGTAAACACCCACCAACTGGTATTTAGGAAAAGCCGGATTTACCATCGGACCCAGCATATTAAAAAATGTCCGGACACCTAAATTTTTCCGGATTGGGCCCACTACTTTTAATGCCGGGTGAAATAAAGGTGCATGTAAAAAGCAAATATTGGCGTTGTCTATTTCCCTGTTCAGCGTATCATTATTACTTTTAAATGTATAGCCCAGTTGCTCCATTACATTAGATGAACCGCTGATGGTAGAAGCGCCATAGTTACCATGCTTGGCCACTTTGTTTCCCGTACCAGCAACAATAAAACAGCTGAGCGTTGAAATATTAAATGTATTTTTTCCATCGCCACCAGTACCTACAATATCCATTACGTCTTGCCCATTTAAATTTACAGGTACACATAATTCAAGCAATGCATCCCTGAAACCCTGTAGCTCAGCAATAGTAATACTGCGCATTAAATACACCGTAATAAAAGAAGCAATCTCACTCTCATTGTACACGCCTTTGGAAATATTCAGCAATACCTCTTTAGCCTGTTCGGTAGAAAGTGTTTTGTGTTCAAATAAATAATTTAATATCTTTTTCATACCTTGATTTAAAATGATTATTCTTATGCTTCTGATTGGTCTTGACTTAAAATATCTGTACTTACACTTGTCATAATTAATTTTCAGGTTTAAACTTGTTATTGTAAATTCTTTTCCACTCCAAACTATTAGTTCCGAAATTTATTAAAAGACCAATCTCCAGGTTAAATGCCCCAGGTAGTTTTTTGCCTGGTTTAAATGAATATTGTCTAATTGTCCAGTAGCCTTTATTTCAACACAAATTTTTTCTTCAACCAAAAAATCAACTCTCCTTATTCCAACTTGTGTTCCTTTATACAATACTGGCATATTCACTTCCCTGCCAAATGGGATATTTAGTAACCCGAATTCAACTATTAATGACTTTTGGTAAATCAATTCCTGGAAACCATTTCCTAAAACAGTATGAACATTCATTGCTGCCCTCAAAATTTTTTCTGTTCTATCACTGTATTTATATTCCATATAAAAATCAGTTTACTAAGCTTAATCAGACTAAATCATGGTCTGGACAGGGTTAGCCAATTCCGCAGCATTTTTTCTCCATCTGGTGTCAACACACTTTCCGGGTGAAACTGTACCCCCTGCACATCAAATTTTTTATGTTGCAAGGCCATGATGTAACCATTATCATCCACTGCAGTAATTTCAAGTTCAGCAGGAAAATTTTCTTTATCGACAATCCAGCTATGGTAACGGCCCACTTCAACTTCGTTGCCAAGGTTTTTTAAAATAGGTGCATTTTGATTAAGGATATTTATTTTGGTAGCAACTCCATGATACACTTTATCGAGGTTTTTTAAAGTGCCCCCAAATGCCTGTCCAATTGCCTGGTGGCCCAAACATACGCCCAGTATAGATTTTGTAGAGGCATATGCTGTTATTAATGGTAATAGCAAACCTGCTTCTTCGGGTATGCCGGGTCCGGGAGATAAAATAATTTTATCATAGCTTTTCACATCTTCCAATGCCATCTGGTCGTTACGGTACACATCTACTTTTTGATGCAGTATTTTTTCTACCAGGTGAACAAGGTTATAAGTGAACGAATCATAATTATCAAATACCAATATTTTCATCTTAAATATTTTGTGCCAATACAATGGCCTGTTTTAATGCATTTAATTTATTATTTACTTCCTGCAACTCACTCTCGGGGTTACCCGCTGCTACAATGCCACCACCAGCCTGGCAGATAAGCGTATTATTTTTACTTAAAAAAGTACGTATCATAATGGCGTGGTTACAACTGCCATCAAAACCAATGCTGCCAATGGCGCCACCGTAAAAACTTCTAACCGTAGGTTCATACTTGTCAATTAACTGCATTGCTTTAAATTTTGGTGCACCACTCAAAGTGCCAGCCGGAAAACTTACTGCAAGCAATTTAAAAGGGTTTTTTTCTGCACCCACCGTACCTCTTACTTCACTTACCATATGGATTACATGAGAGTAATAATTTATTTTTTTGTATTGCGTAACTTCTACTTCATTACACATTCGGCTGAGGTCGTTTCTTGCAAGGTCAACCAGCATAACATGTTCTGCATTTTCCTTTTCGTCGTTTTGCAATTTTATTGCAAGCGTTTTATCTGTGTCATCGTTGCCAGTTCGTTTAACGGTGCCTGCAATAGGATGTATAATTGCCTTGCCATTTTGAATAATTAGCTGGCTCTCGGGCGATGAACCAATTAATTTATAATCACCATAATCAAAATAAAACAGGTAAGGACTGGGGTTAATACTGCGTAAGGCACGGTACACATTAAATTCATCTCCGGTAAAGGATTGCTCAAACCGCCTGCTCAATACAATCTGAAAAACATCTCCCCTCAGGCAACTGGCTATCCCTTTTTTTACCATATTAAAATAAGTCTCGTCGGTAAGATTAGAGCTTTCTTCACCTTTAGTTTTAAAAGGGAAAGTGGGTACATCTTTGCTTTTTATTAAACTTTCTACGAGTGCTGCTTCGCTCGCTATACCATCAATTGTATTTTCGCAAATAAACAATTCATCTTTAAAATGATTGATGGCAATTACATACTGGTACAGGCGGTAACGCATCAGTGGAATTGCTGCTGCACCTGTTTTACTGCTATCCGCTGAAGCAGTTTTTGATTGATTTATTTTAATAGTGTCAAAAAACTGAACTGCGTCATAAGTACTGTAACCAAATAAACCCTGGGCAACACTGATAGGTTTAGGTGCCGGTTCCTTTATTTCAAAACGCTGCATAAAAGCCCACAATAATTGCGGCACCTCCGTAGGATTGGTAATGGCAATTTTTTCCTGCGGCAAACCGGGCATTTTAAATTCAAGTACAGAGGTATTACTGATTTCAATACCTGCAATGGCATTGATTCCAATAAAAGTGTAACTATTTTCACCCGCATGAAAATCACTGCTCTCCAGCAAAATAGTATCCCTGAACCGGTCACGCAACCTTAAGTAAATACCAACCGGTGTAAATACATCTGCAAGCAGTTTTTTACTGGTGGTGTTTATAGAAATTCGTTTCATTGTTTTTATTTACAGGCAAAAGTTATAATATCAAAAATTAAAAAGCCCCAACACGTGTGTCGGGGCTCCAATATAATTTATACATACATAGCAAAGCGACACATCAAATTACTGACTGCCACCACCAAATTTTGCTATATGTATTTTTAATTTTCATTTCGTAGTGCAAATATGTGGCATAATTTATTAATAAAAAAAACTTTTTTTGTAAATTCTGCAAATTTTAAAAATGGAAATTAAGCAGCAGCAAACCGGAACAAAGGGATCGTTTTATGTAGAAGGGCCCACAAAAATTCTGGCAGAGAAGAGTATTCCATGGCAAATGAAAACCTGATGATTATTAATCATATTGAAGTAGATGATTCATTAAACCACTGTAGGGAGTGTATTTAGCTGAACTGTAGTTAATTTGCATCTTTCTCTGTTTGTAAGGTTTGCACCACAAAGGTGAGAAAAATTGTAATGCAAAATCGGCTGTGATTTATTCACAGCCTGCATTACAAATAATAGCCCGTTTTTGTGTTCGGAATTAAGGAAAAATTATTTTCCACTAAAAACATTTATTAATCTTTACTTTAGTAGATAAAACTATTGATGTGATAAGAAAGAATCCGAATGTTGATGTAATTAGGGATGTGTTGAAATTAACTTTAGAAGCATGCCCGGAATCTAATTTTATAAAAAGCTTATTGTTTCAATACCAGGAAAGAGGAGGGCTTAGTAAAAAGCAATTACAGGATCTGTATACAAAGGCTTCAAAAGTAAATACAATTCCTTCAGGCAAATTGGCTACACTGGAAGCGGTGATATTAAAAAAGCCAACAAGGTATAAATCTCCTATGCCGGTAGCCGCTCCTGCATTTATAAAAAGCGAAAAGACGGGTGAATTGATCAATGATATTCTTGCTAAATACCCTCAACATAAAATGGTATTATTCCTTAAAACAAAGTATGATAATAACGAACCGCTTTCTGTAACAGAGACCGCTGAAATTGAACGGTTTTATAAAATACTTATATCAAAAAATAAATAATTTTCTCTTTAAAACTTTAGTAAATACTTATAGTGTCAAATGTTTTCAGGTTTTAATTTTGCTTGCTTTATTTTGCAGATTAATTATTTTCGATAACCTCAAATTCAATGTTTCAATTTTTTCATTTAAAAAAAAATATTGATAGCCTATTGGCTGCTGCCGTCGGCTTCTATATTATTTTTTTGCTTACAAGGCATGGTGGTATTGGTATTGAACCTGACAGTATAGTTTATTTTACTGCTGCCGAAAACCTTCATACGCATGGTATATTTACAGACTTTCTCCATAGGCCCGTTGTGGATTTTCCTGCATTCTATCCTTTTTTTCTCGCCGGTATTATGTTGCTAACAGGATTGAAATCGCTGGTGTTTGCCCCTGTAACAAATGCTTTACTGTTTGCTGCTGTTATATATTTATCAGGATGCATGATGGAATACTTTTCATTCAGGTCGAAATGGTCCAAAATTGCTGTGCTTATTTGCATTGTATTAAGCCCATGCCTGTTGGAAGTATATTCCATGATATGGTCAGAAACACTTTTTATATTGTTGCTCCTGTTTTTTATTATATCGCTGTACCATTATTTTAAATCCTATTCAAGAAAAGGATTGATTGCTGCCGCATTGTTTGCAGCATTGGCTTCAGTAACCCGTTTTGCAGGTATTACTTTTGTAGCAACCGGGGGCTTATTATTGTTACTGGATATGCAATTGCCGGTGCGTAAAAAAATTACAGATTTACTGTTATATTCTTTTTTAAGTCTATCATTATTAGTTATCAATTTTGCCAGGAACAATACTGTCAGCGGTACGTTAACGGGTAATCGTGAAAAATCAATTACTTCATTAAGTAAAAATCTGCATGATAGCGGCTCTGTATTCCATGACTGGTTTCCGGTATTACATAGCCATAATTCCGGAGCAGGATTACTGGCTGTTTTTGTATTGATGGGCATTGCATGGATTTGCGTTACAACTTATATCCGAAACCGTCGCTTGGCAACTTATGAAGATATTGCTGCAGCATTTTCAATAATATATATATTGTTTATTGTAACAATGGCCAGCATATCAAGATTTGAAACTTTGAACAGCAGGTTATTTGCCCCGGCTTTTATTCCATTGGTATGGATCGGCAGCAGCCAGATAGTTTTATTATATAGAAATACCAGCAAAATAAAAAAGAAGTGGGTAACGGTATTGTGTGCAATTGTATTTTTTTGTTTTCTGTACGGTGAACTTGCAGCAGATTATGAAACATGGGATGGAGTTAAAGATGCCGGGATTCCGGGCTATACAGAAGATTCATGGAAATATTCAGAAACGGTAAAGTTTATTCAAAAAGATTCCCTGCCTTTTCAGCAAGGTTATACCATCTACTCCAATGCAATCGACGCTGTTTATTTTTTTACAATAAGAGCAGGCAAATTTTTGCCTCATAAGGAAATTAATGTGGAAGGGCAGGATTTCATTAACGACCATCATTGCTATGTGGTAATGTTTAATGACGGGGATAACCCAGACCTGGTAAACCTTGACTTTATTGTTAATACAAAAAAAATGAAGCTGTTGAAACAATTTAAGGATGGGGCTATTTATGGGTTTGATAAATAACACCAGTAGTGTCTATTTTTAAAATTTCAGGTTAATGCTTATTGTAAATTGTATACTTATAAATTTATAAAAATCATACAATATTTTACATTTCCATATTGTGTATATTTGTTTTAACAGTAATTTTTTCAGAAATTGCCGTTAGTAGTAAAATTAGAAACACTACATCTTAAATGAAACGATATATAACCAAAAGTAATACTTTTATAATCTTGCTCTTATTTTCTCTCCCCGTTTTTTCACAAACCAAAGTTTATGAAGGAACAATTAATAGGAAGTACAATATAGAAATGCATCTAAACTTTACAAACAAAACTATCCATGGGTACTACTTTTATAAGACAAAACATCTTCCGATTGCTTTGTTTGGAGAAATAAACGGTACAAAAGTTAAACTTGTTGAGAGCGATTTAATTGATACTTCAATCTTTTTCCAAGGAGTTATTTCAGAAATGAACATACATGGGCATTGGAAAGATATTTCTAAGAAAAAAGAATTAAACTTTTCTCTTAAACAAATTGAGGCAATAGATAGTAATAAAAACTATTTGATAAAAAATGGCGATTATGAAAATAAGGGCAATAGCGGCAAATACAGTAAGTATTGTTCAATATATTATATTGACAAAAATTTACTCTATTACGAATTTTCAATAGCAAATTATAATTGTGATGGCCAAGTATTTGGCATAGCACAACTTGAAAAAAACGAGTTAGCTAAAAGCCTTAAAATCTCAAATGTTCAGGGTGATTGTTCTCTTATATTTACATTTAGCAGTAATAAAATTAAGGTTGAAGAAAAAGAATGCGATTCATATCATGGTGCAAGTTGCACATTTGGGGGAGAGTTTATAAATAAATAAACAACAAATTATTTTTTGCAATTATCCATTACCATTGCACAACTACTTTCCCAATGCTTTTCCTTGTTTCAAGAAAATCATGTGCTTCGGTAATTTTATTTGCGTTAAATACTTTTGCAATTTCCGATTTAAATATACCAACTTTGTACATCTTCATTACTACGCCACGGACTCCAGACTGAATCAATACCTTATTACCTTTGTGTAAATTCACCATTTCCGATGCGGCATAAAATGCGGTACAATATTGTGTTGTTAATGCTGTTGCAGTTGCTGCATCTAATTGATCCGGAATAATGGCTACCCCACTAGCATTGGTAACAGCATATTCTGCGTACCCTCCAAACCTTGTCATTGCTGTAACCGGTCCCCCTTTTTTACATTTGGTACACTATCACCAATTTCTTCAATTGTTCCGGCTACATCATAACCAAGTATAGCCGGAAGGGGAAAGCTTCTTTGTACATGCCATTTCGGGCCATTACATCGGCAAAGTTTAATCCAAAATCGGCTACTTTAATAACACCTCGCCTTGTTTAACCGAAGGTTTTGGAACCTCCCGTATTTTAAATGCGGAACCATTTTTTATTAATACAGCTGCTTTCATAAAATAATATATTAACTTAAGATAGCAAGATTTCTTAAATAATTTTTTTTGAAAGCAAAATATAGTAAATGATTCCAATTAATCAGTTACTATATTGTTATAGTGAGCAAAAAAGTATTTTACTTAATTCCCTGTAGGTAGTGGAGGTAATGCAGATAACTTTACTTTCTCTGCTGCTATTTTCTCTTTAAGAGATTCAATTTCTTTTTGTAACTTATCAACTTCCTTTGTAGCGTTCCTGGCTTTTTTTGCATCACTTTTTGCTGTTTTTGCTGTTTTGCTGGCCTTGTTGGCTAACTTTTCATCCTGCGCATCGCCGGTTAATTTATTTGCCGCATCCCCGTTATTGTTGGCAGATTCCTGTGCATCCTGGGCAGTATTTTGCTGATTATGGGTTTTCTTTTCTACGGTATTTTCCAGTTTGGCCAATTCAATATTATTCTCATTTAAATCTTTACTGATTTTAAGCGCCTCTTTTTGTTGGTTAAGAACAGCAATAGAATCCTTTGTTACAGGCTGCGCAGATACAGATAATGCTGCAATTATTGTAAAAACTGTTGTAGCCATCCATTTAATTTTCATAAACTATTTTTTAGTGTATAGTATATGTTACAAATGGCGTGCCTTCCACAAAAAATTATTAATAACACTTCTTGTAATTAAATAATCAAGGCCATTTTTATAGTTGCATTTTTATTTTTGTGAAACAGTTTTTTTATCATTGTTGCCCAACCATAATAAACATTTAAGGATAAGTTTGTCCTGGATTTTATTATTAAATGTATAGGATAATGTTTTGTTGGTATGATGTTCATAATCAATATCATTATGCCCCATATTAAAATACATCATTCTATACTTTTTATTGGTCCATACAACAGGATAGTAGCCACTATGCCATATCTCATATAATTTAGGCCCCGTGCCTAAAGGAAAGCTTGTAGAATCTATCGACAACAATATTTTTATATCGGTATTTTTTCGCAGGTCATTTTCCCACCGATACCATTCGCATGGAGAAGATTTAAAAGTTTGCGGCAGATTTTTTGTTGCCGGATGGGTATTATCTTCTACCCTTAAAATGGCAGATGTTGGCCTCCATGTATTACTTACATAACTGCCCGCTCCTAAAAAATGATTATGGTACCAGTCCCAATCCTGCGGAAAATCTGAAGGGGTCAATGCAAATCCGGCAAAATGAAATCCCATCCATCCGCCGCCATGCTCCATATATTTTTCAAAGGCAGCTCTTTGTGCAGGCTCATCTGGGCGGGTATCTAAAAAAATTACTACCTGGTACTGTTTAAGGAATTCATCATTCATATTATTCCAGTTGGTGGTAGTATCATAGCTAAAATTATATTTGGCCGCCATTGCAAGAAACCATTTGTTAGCTTCTTCAGCAAAGCTGATATGAGCCTGGTCGCTTTTGCCAGTAAAAAAAGTAATCACTTTAAATGTAGTATTACTTTGTGCTGTAGCATTGACAAAACCACAAAACAGCAAACAAAACACAATCAGTTTTTTTTGCATTTGCAGCAATTTAAAGTATGAATAAAATGTGTATGGCAAGTCTTGAAACTATTAACAATTGTAAAACGAAAAGTTGTGTAATTCTATTTGCTAAAATATAAATAATGAAAAAGGCTTATTGTTGGAAATGTGTAGTGTTATTGGCAAGCATGTATTCTGTTGCCTATATGTTTTTAAACTGATACTTTAAAACATTTAATATTCAATTAGCCAGCTTGTTCCTGTTGCTGTGCTTTATATCTTGCGATGGTATTTTGTGCCTCTAATAATTGCAGTTTAAGATTATGTAAAGCAGGCTGGCTTTTTTTTAATAAAGCTTCTGTTTCTTCATTGCTTTTTTGCAGTAATAGTATATCACTATCCAGTATTTTATTTTGCAGAAGGGCTTCTTCCAGTTTTTGCTGGTAATCCATCTCTCCAACCTCTTTCATCTGGTGTAACTGGGTTATTTCTTTTTGCAATATTACTTTCTTCAGCGTTTCACTTTCAAGATAGCCTTGTGTACTCTTCAGCTTTTTTTTTACTTTCTCCAACCCAAAAGAAAGGATTATAAATGCTGCAATAAAACCAATAATAAAAGCTGCTCCTGCGTAAATATATATCTGTGTCAATTCGGTTAATTTTAAATTGTAATAATTTCAGTCGAAATTATCAGCCAGTGATCAATAGGGGTATGTACGATAAACTGTACCAACTATTTTTGCAAAGTTAATTTTTACAAGTTGTATACCTGCTGTTTTTTAAAAATTTATAAAAAATATATTAAAAATTAAACTGGAGTTTCCCCAAAAAGATTTCACTATTCTATAAAGTATTGACTGGGCAAGGGTTTTACAGGAAGTAAAAGTGTAAGGCTATATTTTTTCTTGAAAATAATCCTT
>JAYVZR010000299.1:0-11631 GCA_043783135.1 Ferruginibacter sp.
AATAATAGATGTGATTGATGATACTAAAGACCTGCTAACAATAATAAAAAATAAAAATGTTTGTCCAGAATCTGACATTGTTTATGTGGAATCGCCGGACGGCAGGCATGACTATAGCGATTGGAGTAAAGCCTTCCCTGGTTTTTTAACCTGGGCTTTTGGCAAATAAAAAAATTTCACACAAAGTGCTCAAAGGATACAAAGTTCACAAAGAATATCGTTGATGGTGTTTTGCTTTGTAATCTTTGTTCTCGTTGCTACTGTTATGTGAAAAAAATCTAGTTATCCTTTTTTACTGATGCTGCTTGAGCCACTGCTGTGTTGATTTTTTATAATACCAGTGCCTTTATAAGAGATATCGCTTGCACCACTTGCATTGGCACTTAATTCCCTGTTGACAGTAATATTAATATCTGATGCACCGGATGCTTTTGCGTTGCAAACATCTGTTTCAAGATTATATCCTTTTACATCACTGGCGCCTGACGATTCAATGGTAACTGTTTTGGCTGTACCACTGATAGTTGCATCTGAAGCGCCGCTTAGTTCAAGAGAAAGATCGTTTACCTGTACAGCTCCTTTAAAATCGCTTGCCCCGCTCATGTCAATAACTAATGAAGAGGAAGTTATTGCTCCGGCAACCTGCACGTCGCTTGCACCCGAGGCCTGAAGTCTTTCTAATGTTTTGAATGAAACATACGCTTTCAATTTCCTATTGCCGCTGCTCCACATTTTGTCTCCATCGTAATAAATTTTTAATGTGTGATTTTCTATTACTGTTTTAATATTATTTCTATATTTTTCTTCAGAAGCACTTACAGCAATGGATTCTGTTTCATACTGGGAAAGGTACAAATCGATACCGCCAGATATTTTGATAGCAGTAAAATTTCCATTTAATGTTCGCTGTTCTGCATTAGGATCATTTACAAGCGTCTTTTGTGCCATTGTAAAATAAGAGGACCCCAACACCAAAATTGATAATAGAATCTTTTTCATACTTATATTTTTTAAATTAAGCTTATGATTTTTTAACCTGTCCGCCACTGCTGACATCTAAATCTTTTATAACGCCTTCGCCTTTGTAACGAATACCGCCCCCACTATTTGCTGTTGCATTCAGCTCTTTAATTACATTTATACGTACGCCTCCTCCACTGGTTGCTTTGGCTGTACAATAATCAACAGCAAGTTCATAGCCTTTAAACATGGCACCGCTGCTTACTTCAACATCCAGCTTTTCGGTCGCTCCAGAAATTTCAACAGATGCTCCACTGTTTTGTGACATTTCAAGTTCCTTAACATTTATCTGTCCTTTAAAACGTGCCCCGCTCGAAAATTTGCAATTTAAATTATCTGCAGTAAGCGTACTTTTCATAATAACACTGGCGCCGGAAGAAACGTGTAGTTTTTCAAGTGTTTTAAATGAAACATAGGCTTTTAATTTTCTTTTATCGCCCACCCAGCTTAAGCCATTGTGATCAAAATAAATTTTTAATGTGCCGTCTTCCACTTCTGTTTTAAAGCGGTCCATATATTTTTGTTCAGAGGCACTTACAGCAATAGATTCTTCATCGCCCTGTGTAAGAAAAAGTTCTATTCCATCAGATACTTTTATAGCAGTAAACCCGGCAGACAGCGCCCGTTTTTCTGCGTTGTTATCATTTACTACAGTATTATCCTGGGCAAAAGCACTAAAACTAAGCAATACAATAAGGGAAATAAATATTTGTTTCATGGTTATTTTTTTATTGATACGCATGGCAGAAACAATTTGTTACACAAATTTGCAAAATATTTTAAAACTACCATACATTTGCATTTCAAAACTGTTCTTATTCATCGTCTGAATTTCCGGGGTGCTTCTTTTAGGAGGCTGAGATAATACCCGTTAACCTGCTCAGGGTAATGCCTGCGAAGGGAGCAAACATTTACATCGGATACTCATCCGGATGTTCAGCATAAAATTTTATTGGAATGAAAAAACTACTGTTAACCAGTTTTTTGTGTGTAATGGCGTGTATATCCTATGCCCAAAAAGAAAAAAAATTTAATGACACTTCTTTTATGCAGCCGGTGGAAGTTAATGCCATCCGTGCTAGTGATAAGGCCCCGTTTGCCAAAACGAATCTTACAAAAAAGGATATTGAAAAAAATAATCCCGGGCAGGATCTTCCTTACCTGCTAAATCAAACACCCTCTGTTATTATTAATTCGGATGCAGGAAACGGTGTTGGTTATACAGGCATACGCATCCGTGGTACAGATGCCAGCCGCATCAATGTTACACTAAATGGCATACCATACAATGATGCAGAAAGCCAGGGAACTTATTTTGTAGACCTGCCAGATATTGCCTCTTCGGCCAACAGTATACAAATACAGCGTGGGGTAGGTACAAGCAGCAATGGCGCAGGTTCGTTTGGTGGCAGTATCAATATATCTACCAACGAAGTTAATGAGAAACAATACACTGAATTTAACAATAGTTACGGCAGTTACAATACCTGGAAAAACACATTAAAGTTTGGCACAGGCATAATAGGAAAACATTTTACTATCGACGGAAGACTGAGTCATATCAGCAGCAATGGCTACATCGACCGTGCAGCAACAAACCTTAAATCTTTTTATTTTAGTACAGCTTATGTTGATGGAAAAAATTCACTGCGTTTAAACATATTTTCTGGTAAAGAAAAAACATACCAGGCATGGAACGGAGTTCCGGAAAGTTATTTAAAAACAGACCGTACCTATAACATTTCAGGACAAGAGCAGCCGGGAACACCTTACGCTAACGAAACTGACAACTATACACAAACACACTATCAGTTATATTACAATCACCTGTTTAATAAATACTGGAAAGCAAATGCAGCCATTTTTTTAACCAAGGGAAAGGGTTATTATGAAGAATACAGGGCACACCAGGCATTAGCTAATTATGGTTTGGGAGATTATATTGTGGGAACTGATACGATTACGAGTACTAATCTTGTGCGGCGCAAATGGTTAGATAATAATCTTTATGGGACTGTTTTTTCTTTACAATATTTAAAAAATAAAACCCAGTTTACTTTTGGTGGAGGATGGAATCAATATGATGGAAAGCATTATGGTGAGATCATCTACGCTACGGTGCAGCCTGCAGTTCCCCAAAATTATAAATGGTATGGGGATTTGCCTGCGCATAAAAAAGACCTCTCCCTTTATACAAAATTAACACAACAGCTAAGTGATCATTTACAATTATTTGCCGACATGCAACTAAGAAATGTTGATTACGCAATCAATGGTTTTAGCGATAACCCTTTACTTGTTATTAAAAACAATTATACTTTTTTAAATCCTAAAATTGGTTTTACTTATTTCAACAAAAACTGGCAGGTATATGCCTCATACGCTCTTGCAGGCAAAGAACCCAACAGGGATGATTTTGAAGCGGGCAAAACGCAGCAACCTAAACAGGAAACCTTAAATGATTGGGAATTAGGGGTCGAAAGAAAAAGTAAAAGCTTTTCATACGGTGCCAATTTGTATTACATGAAATACCATAATCAATTAGTATTGATTGGCAATATTAATGATGTAGGTTCTTACACCCGAACCAATATCGATAACAGTTATCGGCTTGGGATTGAGTTACAGGGAAGTATAGCCATCACAGGTTATCTAAACATTATTGCTAACTTAACCTTTAGCCAAAATAAAATTAAAAACTTTACGGAGTTGATAGACGATTATGATAATGGAGGAACAGTAACCAACCAATATAACAAAACGGATATCTCTTTTTCACCAGCGGTTGTTGGCGCAGGCAGTATCAATATTATTCCGGTTAAAAATGCCGAGATCAGTTTACTTAGTAAATATGTCAGCCGCCAGTATTTGGATAATACTTCTCAAATAAGCAGGAGCCTGAATGCCTATTATTTGCAGGATATCCGATTAAGCTATAACATTCTTTCTACAAGAATTTTAAAGGCGGCAAATATTATTGTTCAGTTCAATAATATATTTAATAAAAAATACGAAGCCAACGGCTATACATTTAGTTATTACTCCAGAGGATTGGCTACAGAAAACTATTATTTTCCTATGGCGCCATTTAATGCGATGGTTGGGTTGAATTTGCGGTTTTAGACAGACTACAAATGTCTTATTTTTGATGTCAGTTTTGTTTGGAACAATAACAGTAATTGTCTTTTTGAGGCAGGTGTAATTTTGTAATAGGCATCAATTGACTCATTAACGTAAAATCTCTAATAGTCCATCATTAAAGGTAAAATTGGTAATAGTCCACTCATTGCCACTATTATAAAGTGTAAAGTCGAATTTTAAATAATATTTTTTAAATTTTAGAATATAGTAACGTTTTGCGATAAAATTTTTAACTGTCCCTTCATTAATAAATTCATACCCAAGAATATTTCCATATCCATAACTCTCAAGAGCAGCATGCATTTGTGTTTGTACTTTTGCATCCAAAGTATCAATAGTTGAATGCGTCATAACAGAATTTTTCTTTAAAGACTGTATTGCATTTGAAAAATTGCCCTCACTGAAAGTTTTCATGAACTTATCACAAACTGCATTAATCCTTTCTTTGTCTGTGTCTGTATCTTTACAAGAAAATATTGTAAAGAAGACAAGTAAAAAAATAAAAAATACTTTAGACATACTAAGGTTGGTTATAGAAAGGATGCTTTAGGTGTTGTACAAAAAATTATAAAAGGAAAGCTGATAATTTATGATGAATAATTTATTGCTATTATAAGCAAACATCAGACATCCAAAAATCACACATCACACATTAATTATACTTTAAAAGTATCCCGCCAGTACAACATACCGCCAGTTAAATTTTTCACATTGGTAAATCCAGCCATTTCTAAAATAAGGCAGGCCTGCCCGCTGCGGTTGCCGCTTCTGCAATAAATAATCAGTTCTTCATTTTTTAGTTCTTCCAAATCATCCAGTTGGATGGATTGTATATTGCCTAAGGGTACCAACGTACCGCCAATATTAAACTCTGTATTTTCATGCGGCTCACGTACGTCTATTATATGCAGCTTTTCACCGGCATCCATTCTTGTCTTTACTTCTTCCGCTGTTATTGTAGTCATTATTTATTGATTGGTTTTGTAATTGTAGTAGTAACTGAATCGTTGGGCAGTAGCATTACCTGCGAAATATAAATATCCATCAACTGCCCGGGATGAATAAAGATTGGCTTTTTGTCATCATCATACCGACCTGGGTTTTGTTTGTACACAAAGGCGGTGGCAGTATCTTTTATAGCATCCTTCGCCACAATAGCACCAATATTAATTCCACTTAGTTCCAGTGCTGCTTTTGCTTCGGCATAGGTTTTACCAACAAGGTCTGGTACAAGTATCTGTTCGTTCTGCAGCCCTCCTGCTATTACCAACGATATTTTACTTCCCCAAACTACTTTTGAACCAGCAGCGATTTTTGTACCCATGTATAACTGTTCTAAAACAGAGCCCTTCATAAAATCTGGCTTAAAGGTAGTATCCCCTAATTGAAGATGGCTTCTGTGCAGCAATTCCAATGCAAAGCCAAGGCTTTTACCTTGCAACTCAGGCATTATAATCATTGGTGGTGTATAACGGTTAACCGTTAAAAAAACAGTTCGGTTAACCTTTACAGTTGCATCTGCATCAGGCAATTGTTTTATCACAATGCCACGTTGCAAAGTATCTGTAAAGATGGAATCCTGTATGGTAACATCAAAACCTTTGCTCTTTAGTAATTTGATTGCCTCACTTGTTGGCTTGCCTTTTACGGCCGGTACGGTTAAATATTCGCCATGATTCGTTATCCACCCCAGGGCTTGCAATATAAAAAATATCAGCAATAACCCTAATGCACCGGCAGCCAAAAGGTTAACCCAAAAAGGGCGGTCTGTTATAAATTTAAACATATTTTTGTTCAGCTTTTATGTGTAAGCGTTCCCTAAAGAACGTACAATTGTGCATATAATTATTTATAAAAACATTCTTCTATTAAAGCACTGTAAAAGTCTTTCAAAGTCCAGCCCAGGGCTTTTACCTGTTGAGGAACAATACTTGCCTCTGTTTGGCCAGGCACAGTATTTATTTCTAACATATATGGATTTGCTGCTGCTTCATTATAAATAAAATCTATCCGAACTATGCCCTTGCAATTAAAAACAGCGTAGGCTTTTTTTGCAGCCTCTCTTACCTTCTCTGCAATTGACTCATCAACTACAGCAGGGGTAATTTCTTCGCTGGCACCATTGTATTTTGCCTCGTAATCAAAAAAATCTTTCTTTGTCAGTATTTCGGTTATAGGCAAAGTAATAACCTGGCCCTTTGTTTTAAAAACACCAATAGTAAATTCCCTGCCCTTTATAAATTCTTCTACTAATACCTGTTCATCTTCTTTAAATGCCTTATCCAACGCTCCCTGTAAATCAGCTGCCTCATTTACCTTGCTCATACCAATACTACTGCCACCATTGTTGGGTTTTACAAATACAGGCAATTTTAATTCTTTTAAAATATCAGTTGCTGCAGTGGCTATATTTTTAAACAAATGCAAAGACTTTGCCACATGCATACCGGCAAAAGCGGCTACTGCAACGGTGTACCGCTTATTAAAAGTTAAGGCAGAACTGGCCGCATCGCAACTTGTATAAGGAATGTTTAAGCAATCAAAATATCCCTGTAGTTTTCCATCTTCGCCGGGGGTGCCATGCATGCCAACCAATACAGCATCAAAATTTATTTTCTTTCTGTCAACAGTAATAGAAAAATCATTTTTATCAACAGCAATTTTCTCTCCGGCAGGTGTTGTATAAAACCAGCCGGCAGGCGATATATCAATTGTATAGTTGATCCATTTTTCGGTATCGATATTTTTTTCGATAGTAGCGGCAGTTTTATAAGATATTACAGACTCACCAGAATAACCACCTGTAATTAAAGCTATTGTTTTCTTCATTTGTGTAGAAAAGGGTTGTTTAAGCAAAGAAACGAAAATTGTTTATAGTTTCAAGCTACGACGCAGCGTTTCTCAATTGTTTGTGATTTTGAAGTTTCCAAAGTAAAATCCTTCAGCAAAATCTTTATAAGTATTGATGAAAACTAGAGGAGTTTTACATTCTGCTACTATGGAAGTTTCATGGGCAACTATTGATGGATATCCAGTCATAGTTCATTACACTAACCACCGGTAAGTACTACTATAATTTACTTACATAGCTATTTCTAAATTGGTTTCCATCTCCCTTTAGTAAAAAACACATTCCCATATTTAAGCGAATGAAATACATAATAAAAAGACCATACACTCCTATAAAGGGTTGGCATATCTCCGATTATGTGGTGTCGAGGGGTATCCACACTTAAAACTATTCTTGGCCCTTATATGCTTCTAAAAACTTTACATTTCCCCGATACATTTTCGTTACTTTCTCTTTGTCTGTTAAATAAAATAAAAATTCATTTTTCTTAGTGATTTCAAAACGAAAATGATTGTATTGCCAGTCAGCTTGTTTACCAAGAAATTTTCCTCTGTCAATAATATACGCTCCATAAATGTCATCCTGGGCAAGTTTTTTTTATCTGTAAAGAAGTGGTTCAACATTACCAAAATTATCAAACCAAATTACTCCAAACCAAATCAACCCAATTAGTTTCCCGAAAGCATTATTTTTTGTAATCAGCCATACTAATAACATAATCCCTGTTAATGGGATCAGTATAATTATGAAAAATAAGCCAAATCCAAATCCCATCATTTTTTATTTTATTTGTCGAATGATTTGTTTTGAGATTACACGTGTCAGGTTTAAATACATTTCAGTAATTCTTATGTTTTTGTTTACTATTTATCTTTCCAGCTTAAAACCCTTATCTGCCGCTGGCCGCATAGCAGCATTGGCTACTTTAAAACCTGTTCTATACATCCAGTCTGCCATCTTTTTCAATTTGGGATAGTTTATATTTTCTGCATTATCCTGCGGAGTGTGGTAGTCGGGGTGTAGCAGGCTTGTATACATAATTGCCGGTATACCCAATCTTGCATAAGGAAGATGATCACTTCTAAAATACCATCCTTCAATATGGCCCGGATCGTCCCATGTTGTATCCAGTTTAAAATTGGGCCCTTCTTTATTTGCCGCTAATGCCATATTGGCCAGGTCAAGTGAATTTCTATGGCGTAGTTTTACTCCTAAAATAGCTGCACTGTCAGTATTGTTTCTGCCAATCATATCACCATTTAAAACAGCAACAATATTTTTGACATGCACTGTCGGGTGTGAAGAAAAATATTTTGATCCAAATAAACCCCTTTCTTCAGCGCCATGTATTACAAATAACACCGATCTTTTAGAAGGGTATTTTACAAAGGCCCTGGCATTGGCAAGCATGGCTACATCAACACTGCCGTTATCATCTGCGCCATAAAAAATGGAGTCATTTTTTATTGTATTCCTGATGCCATGTGCATCGGAATGACCGCTGTATAAGAGGTACTCAGATTTCAACTTTTCATCTGTTCCGTTAACCATGCCAATAATGTTTACAGATGGATAGGAATATTTTGAAACGATAAGGTTTATTTTTATGGTTGCTGTATTATTCTGTAACTCTTTTTTAGCATTAGCATGAAGCCATATAACCGGAGCAATCGCAGTTATATTTTGATTGGGCGCCCTTTCAATATCGTAACTGCCCCTTTTATAATTTTCTGCTGCATCATCCCATGCTTTTTCCCCTGTTTCATCGGCAATAAAAATTATAACCGCGGCTCCTTTTCTAAACAGGGGAGCACCATACTTATTAAAAATATACCTGCTGTAACGCCAGGTTGGTAGAGAAATATCCAGGTTGATTCCTTTTGCATTTGCTTCTATCGCCACTACTTTATCTTTTACATTGATGGCATTTGTATCAATATCTGCTGCATTGCCCAAATAAACAATTGGAGCATCCAGGTTGATGTCTGCCATTTGTGCTACGGCTGCATCTTTCCATAATTTTAAGGAAATATTATTTATTTGTATGGTTGAATTTTCTGCAAGCTGGCTGCGCAGTAAAGTAAAATATTGAAAATAAGTACCGTCATCGCCGGCAGGTCTTAAACCAATGGCTCTAAACTTTTCACCCAGCCACATGGAGGCTTTTAGTTCATCCAAAGTTCCTGCGGAGCGGCCATTAAAATGTACATCCGCCAATGCATATAAGTCATTCTTCAAATCTTCCATGCGTATCAAATTCAATCCGGGAGGATTGTTGAATTGGGCTAACAAAGAACTTGTCATTATCAGCAGCGAAAGCAATACATTAATCCTTTTCATTTTTATGGAAATTATCAGGGTTGTTATTTTTAAAAACTGGAAACCGTTATTACATTTCGTATACATCAAATTACTCCATCTCTTCAATTCCTTCATTGCCGGAATCAAGTACCAGTTTCCAGGTGCCATCAGGCTGCTTCTTCCAGATATTTACATAAGTGCCATGTATAAGGGTATCTTTATTTTTTAGTGAAACTGTGTACACTCCATAAGTATAGCCAAGTTCGCCGGATTCAGCTAAACCGGCTCCCCTGGGTTGCCAATGCATGATATAAGAACTATCATTGGCCTGGCTTATAAAATTTATAGCATTTCCCCCTACAAGCGGATAAGTGTTTGGCCTTAGCAATACACCATTACTGTCAAGAAACTGCAGTAAGGCATTCCTGTTTCCTTTTTCCTGGCTAAGTTTTGAAAAAGAAATTTCTGCAGCTACCATTTCTGCCTTTATTTCATCATGGTTATTGTTTTCCTTCTTTTTAAAGCAGGCACAAAGCAATACAACCGGCATTACTCCAAAAAATAATTTCTTTATATCCATAATTTCTTTATAAAAAAAGGCGAAAGTATTTTACAATACCCTCGCCACGATGCAGGAAATATCACCTGCCTAAATAAGCCCGAGGGCTTTAAATTAATTTATTATGTTCCGCACCCTTCAATTAAACGTGCAATCTTTCTTTTTTTCCCATCAACACCTCTACGGTTTCTATATACATCTCGTCAGGCACACAGCAATCTACCGGGCATACTGCGGCACATTGAGGTTCTTCATGAAATCCCTGACACTCTGTACATTTATTGGGGGTAATATAATAAATATCTGTACTTACCGGGGTATTGCGTTTATCAGCATCTACCTGTGTGCCATCCAGTAAAGTAAATAACCCTTTTACACTGGTGCCGTCTGCAATAGCCCATTCTACTCCGCCTTCATAAATGGCATTGTTGGGACATTCAGGTTCGCAGGCACCGCAATTAATACATTCATCTGTTATTTTAATAGCCATTACTTTTGATTTAGAAATTTGAAATTGCGAATTTTGCAATACAAAATAAGATTATCGGGATGAAATTACAAAATCGAATTGAATTATTATTAAAGCTACAGGAATATTTAGAAGAAAACGGCGAAGAATGGCAAATGGTAAAACACACTGCATCCATACATAATGGCTGGTTTACACCCCTCTTTATTGATTTGGCCGTAAAAAATATTATTGAACAATTTTTATCGAAAGATAAATTGGTAAAATGGGTAAACCATTATTACCTGGATGATGCAATAGTGCCAAAAAATGTAGGCATAGTAATGGCAGGAAATATACCCCTGGTTGGTTTTCACGATTTTTTATGTGTGTTTATAAGTGGCCATATACAAACCATTAAATTGTCTGCAAAAGATGATATTTTATTAAAGCATTTAATTAAAAAAATGTACAGTTGGGAGGTAACCATGCAAAACTATATTTCTTTTGCCACCATTTTAAAAGGCTGCGATGCCTATATTGCCACAGGCAGTAATAACAGTGCCCGTTATTTTGATTATTATTTTTCAAAATATCCCAGTATCATCCGCAAAAACCGCACTTCGGTTGCCATATTAAAAGATGATGAAACTACTGCAAAACTGGAAAAATTGTCAGATGATATCCATGCTTTCTTTGGACTGGGTTGCAGAAATGTCACAAAAATTTTTGTACCTGAGCATTACGACTTTGTTCCATTGCTGCAATCTTTTAACCATTATAAATATTTTGCAGATCACCATAAATACAGAAACAATTACGACTATAATTTGTCCGTACAAATAATGAATAACCGGTTTTACATGACCAACGAAACTACTTTACTGGTAGAAAGTGATGCCCTGTTTTCGCCCATAAGTCAATTGAACTATAGCTTTTACAGTGAAATAGACGGTCTTCTTTCCAACTTAAAGCACAAAGAAGAAGTACAGTGTATAGCAGGTATTGATATTCCTTTTGGAAAAGCACAATGCCCGGAACTATTAGATTATGCAGATGGTATAGATACTATGCAATTTTTACTAACTTTATAGTGTATCTACGAAGGCCTTACTAATTAATTGTTAAAGGTGCCTGTCGGTAAATAACAATTTGTCAGAGCATCGTTACTTTGTATAGTCAGGCATAAAATTAGATCGTATTGTTTGGCGTAATACTATTAACTTAAAAATAAAATTTATACAAATGAAACTTAACCAGGTATTTTTCACCATTGCTATAAGTGTTTTAACTGCATTTGGAGTAATGTGG
>JAYVZR010000300.1:0-4390 GCA_043783135.1 Ferruginibacter sp.
GGCATGATAGGCAACTGCTCTAATACCATTGGCCATTAGCATATCTGCAAGTTCTTCAGTTGTTTTTCTGTTAAGTGTATAAATGATACCGCTTTTTCCTTTGTTTTGAGAAATGAAACGGACAATGCTTTTAACAGTTTGGTCTTTATTTATTTTTGGTAAAATTTCATAAAATAAATTAGCCCGGTTAAAAGAAGAAATAAATATTTGCGGGTTCCGCAATCCAAGATTTCTTAAAATATCACTTTGTACTTTTGGGGTAGCTGTTGCTGTTAACGCTATCATCGGCGCATCCGGATTTATTAATTCCATCATCTCCCTAAGCCTGCGGTATTCCGGCCTGAAATCGTGGCCCCATTCTGAAATACAATGTGCTTCGTCAACAGCAAAAAAAGAAATATGCAGATCTTTAAAAAACTCAATGTTCTCTTCCTTGGTAAGTGTTTCCGGCGCTACATACAACATTTTTGTTTTACCGGTAATAAGATCGTCTTTTACAATTTTTTGCTGGCCCTTATTAAGTGTACTGTTTAAAAAATGTGCTACATCATCCTTGCTGCTGTAACTACGTACCAGGTCTACCTGGTTCTTCATTAGAGCAATTAATGGGGATACAATAATGGCACAGCCTTCACTAATGATTGCAGGCAGTTGGTAACACAAACTTTTGCCCCCACCTGTAGGCATAATAACCAGGGCATCATTACCACTCAATAAATTTTTTATGATTGTTTCCTGCGGTTCTTTAAAATCATCAAAGCCAAAATAGTCCTGTAACTGGGCCTTTAAATTTAAATTTTTTTGTACACTAATTGCTTTTATTACTGGTCTTGTAAGCGCCTTCTCATTTTTCTCCTTAATGGAAATGGGCTTTTTTGGTTTTTTTACTATGGCCATATAGATATCTTCTCCTTAACGCTTGTTGATAATTTACGTAAACTTTAAAAAATTTGGACGGTTAAAAATAAATACCGGGACCTGCTTTAAATTATAAAGGATGGCAAAGTTACCTCAATACACCTGCAATTGTAAATTAACAGGTTTGTTAACCATCAATTAAGGTAATCATTTTTTTTAATATTAGTTACAATACTACTCACCTTTTGTGTTATCGTCTATTTAAAGTAGGTTTGCGGCTTCAATAATGAGCAATAATAATATTATACCAGCCGCCCTTGCCACTATTCAGTTAGAAGCTGATTCTATTAACAAATTGAAAGAGTTTATAGATGACAGTTTTGTAAAAGCGGTAGAAAATATTGCAGCATCAAAAGGCAGGCTGGTAGTAAGTGGTATTGGAAAAAGTGCCATCATAGCCCAAAAAATTGTAGCCACTTTTAATAGTACGGGTACACCTGCTTTATTTATGCACGCAGCTGATGCCATACACGGCGATTTAGGAATGATACAAAAAGAGGATGTAATAATTATCATTAGCAAAAGCGGCGAAAGCCCCGAAATTAAATTGCTGGTAACACTGATAAAAAATTTTGGCAACACCATTATTGCTATTGTGGGGAGTGTTTCATCTTTTTTAGCGATACAAAGCGATATTATTTTAAATACCACCGTAGATCAGGAAGCTTGTCCCAATAACCTGGCACCTACAACAAGTACCACAGCACAAATGGTTATGGGTGATGCCCTGGCAATTTGCCTGATGCAAATAAAAGGATTTGATACTGCAGATTTTGCTAAATTTCACCCCGGCGGTATGTTGGGCAAAAAATTATATTTAAGGGTTATCGATCTTGCAGCTCAAAATGAACGGCCCGCTGTTTTAAGGGATGCAACTATCAGCCAGGTGATTGTGGAAATGACAAAAAAACGTTTAGGTGTCACAGCTGTAATAGAAAATGATAATACTATTGCAGGAATTATAACAGATGGCGATTTACGGCGTATGTTGGAAAAAACTACTGATATAACTTTATTACAAGCCAAAGATATCATGTCTAAAAATCCCAGTACAATCGGTGCCGATTTATTGGCTGTAGATGCACTGGAAACAATGAAAAGAAAAAATATCAGTCAGTTAATAGTAATAGAAAATAATTTTTATGCAGGAATTATTCACCTGCACGATCTTATAAAGGAAGGGATTATTTAAAACAAAGACTAATGTAATTGCGATAAAATATATTTGTTTACTCTACAAAAAAAATAATGCATAAAGATAATTACGTAGCAATAATGGCAGGAGGTATTGGCAGCAGGTTTTGGCCCTTAAGCAGAACGAATTTCCCAAAACAGTTTTTAGATATTTTAGATACCGGAAGAACGCTGATTCAATCCACCTACGACCGTTTTGCATTATTTATACCAAAGGAAAATATATACGTAGTAACTACCACCCAATATAAAAATATCGTTGCAGAACAATTGCCTGATTTAAATGTTGACAATATCTTGTGCGAACCTTCCCGAAAAAATACAGCACCATGTATAGCCTATGTATCGTATAAACTGAATCAATTAAACCCAAATGCCAATTTAATTTGCGCCCCGGCAGATCATATTATTCTTGACCCCGAAGGGTTTAAAAAAACATGCCGGCAAGCGCTGAATTTTACAGCTCATATAAAAGCGTTGGTTACACTGGGTATAAAACCTACACACCCTAATACTGGGTATGGCTATATACAATATGAGCAGCAACCAGTAAGTAAAAATGTTTTTAAAGTAAAAACATTTACTGAAAAACCCGATAAAGAACTTGCCAAAACATTTATATCCAGCGGGGATTTTTTATGGAATGCCGGCATTTTTTTATGGCAGGTAAAAAATATTGTAAAAGCATTTGAAACTTTTTTGCCCGAATTGCACGAAGTATTTGATGCCGAGAAAATGAATTTTTATACAGAAAAGGAAACGGAAGCCCTTGAGCGCATCTATCCTCAATGCGTAAATATCTCGATTGATTATGGTGTAATGGAAAAAGCAGATAATGTGTTTATAATCCCTTCTTCGTTTGGCTGGAGCGACCTCGGTACCTGGGCAAGCGCTTACGACAACCTCGAAAAAGATTACCTGGAAAATGCTGTAACAGGCGATAATGTAATTATTATAGATGCTACAAAAAATATTGTACATACCGAAAATAATAAACTGGTATTATTACAGGGCCTCGATGATTTTATTGTAGTGGATACCCATGATGTATTATTAATTTGCAAAAAAGACAAGGAACAGGAAATAAAAGAATATGTGGCAGAAGTAAAAAGGAACAAGGGAGATAAATTTCTATAATGAATAGGTTGTATGCTGCATGCTTAATTTGATGATGTGTTGAAATGTAGTTATATTCTTTTGCCAACAGCAACATAAAATCATTTGAAAATAATTCAATGTCAGCTATTACTATACAAAGTAAACTTCCAAATGTAGGCACTACTATTTTTACAGTAATGAGTGCTTTGGCTGCTGAGTATAATGCAATTAATCTTGGCCAGGGCTTTCCAGATTTTATGATGAATCCTCAACTGGTTGAATTGGTGAATAAAGCCATGCGGGCCGGCAATAATCAATATGTTCATATGAATGGCTTGCCAGCATTGAGGGAGAGACTGGCAGAAAAAATGCAAATGCTGTATGCTGCAGTAATAAATGCAACTGATGAAATAACTATTACACCCGGCGGAACTTATGCTATTTACACTGCACTTACTACTGTTTTACAACCGGGCGATGAGGTGATTGTTTTTGAACCGGCATATGATAGCTATATTCCCAATATAACCATTAATGGAGCAGTGCCGGTTTTAATACCGCTTACTCATCCCCATTACACCATTGATTGGGAATTGGTGAGGGCAAGCATCTCTTCAAAAACAAAAATGATCATGCTAAACACGCCACACAACCCTACGGGTAGTGTTTTAAGCAGTTTTGATATTGAACAATTACGGGGCATTGTAAAAGATACCGGTATTTTTATTTTAAGTGACGAAGTGTATGAGCATTTAATATTTGATAACAGGCAACATGAAAGCATTTTGCGGTATCCGGATTTAATGGAAAGAAGTTTTGTTTGTTTTTCTTTTGGCAAAACATATCATTGTACCGGCTGGAAGTTGGGTTACTGTGTTGCACCTGCTTCATTAATGAAAGAGTTTAGAAAAGTACACCAGTTTAATTGTTTTAGTTGCAATAGCCCCGTGCAGTTTGCACTCGAAAAATTTATCAACCAAAAAGAACAATACCTGCAGCTGGGAACAGCCATTCAGCAAAAGCGTGATTACTTTCAACAATTGATGCAGCAAACAAAATTTAAAGCATTACCCTCTTATGGAAGTTATTTTCAATTATATAGTTATGCTGGTGCAAGTGAAGAAAATGAAAAAGACCTGGCAATAAGGCTTACCAAACAATATGGAGTAGCAATTATACC
>JAYVZR010000301.1:0-4387 GCA_043783135.1 Ferruginibacter sp.
AAAGATGAACTGATAGATTTTGGTATCCGTAGTGGTGCCCCCATTGAAGTAATTGAAAATTTACAGGAACTCGATGACGAAGGGGAGATTTATGAGGGATTGGAAGATATATGGCCCGATTACCCAAGCCAGGAAGATTTCTTTTTTAATGAAGATGAATATTAAGAATACCGTTTACAATTCTCTTTAAGAGGACTGTAAAAATGTATATACCTATATTACAAAGCCACTGACATACGTTAGTGGCTTTTGTAGTAAGTATACCTTAAATGATTTGATTATTTTTTAAGTTCAATTATTGTTTCAAAATGTTCCGCTACTGGAAATGGATCGTAATAATGATGGAGTAATTTTTTCCATTGCTGGTATTGTGCAGATTCCCTGAAACCAATCGTATGGTCTTCCAGCTTATTCCACTTAACAACCAGTAAATATTTATTGCTTTGCTCAATACATTTTTGTAAGCTGTGTTCAATATAACCTTCTATTGAACTAATGTATTGGCCGGCTGTTTTAAAGTCTTCTTCAAACCTGGTTTCTTCTCCAGGTTTTACGAGAAGGATGGCTACTTCTGTAATCATACTGACTATTACTTTAAACGAGAATTGGTATTCTTAAAGAATACCAATTACAATAAACGGGCTCCACAATGGTATGTAGTACAAGAGGGCGACGCAACATTGTACCACATTGCTTTACAGCCTGGTCAAAAATTATTTCTCCATCTGTTCTATTACATCTAAAGTAATACCTGTTGATGAAAAACCACCGTCATGAAAAAGATTTTGCATGGTGACCATCTTAGTCATATCGCTAAATAAGGTTACGCAATAATTGGCGCAATCATCTGCACTTGCATTACCCAAAGGACTCATTTTTTCTGCATAAGTAATAAAGCCGTCGAACCCTTTTACACCACTGCCGGCAGTAGTGCGTGTAGGCGACTGCGATATGGTATTAACCCGAACATGTTTTTTTGCTGCGTAATGATATCCAAAACTACGGGCAACACTTTCCAGCAGGGATTTAGCATCAGCCATTTCGCTATAATCCGGAAACACACGCTGCGCTGCAATATAGGTAAGCGCTACCACACTGCCCCATTCGTTAATGGCATCCTCTTTCATTGCAATTGCTAAAACACGATGCAGGCTCATAGCAGATATATCAAGGGTTTTGGCGTTAAAGCCATAATCAATTTCTGTATAATGTTTGCCCTTGCGCATATTTATACTCATGCCTATAGAGTGTAAAATAAAATCTACTCCCCCACCAAAATGTTCTTTTGCCTTTACAATCAGGTTCAATACATCTTCGTTGCTGCTCACATCGCAGGGTATTACCGGCGCATTTACTAAGGCGGCTAATTTATTAATTTCTCCCATGCGCATTGCTACCGGCGCATTGGTTAATAACAGTTCGGCTCCTTCTTCGTGGCAGCGCAGGGCTGTTTTCCAGGCAATTGAATTTTCATCCAATGCGCCGAATATAATTCCTTTTTTTCCTTTTAGCAGGTTGTAAGACATAGCTTATTTTATTTAAGGCGTAAATGTAACATTCTTATGGTGTAAAGAAAAACTCTTTGAAATGAATTATTGTAAAACCGGTTATAACAATTATAAAAAGAACAGCAACAATATTTACAATTAAAAATAATAAAAACCTTGAAAGTGATTTACGTGGTTGAATTTTTACCTGTAACAGTTGTTGCATTTGCCATACAGAATACATAGCTGCCACTAAAATTATTAAAAGCAATATTTTTTTATACAACGAAATAATTTTATGCTATTAGTTACCCACCATTTCCCTGGCATTCTCCAATGCAGCTGCCGTTGGTTGTTCACCACTGAGCATTTGAGCTATGGTAGTAATACGTTCGTCGTTGTTTAACAGGCGAATGGCAGTGTGTATTTTATCGCCTTTAATGGTTTTATATACAAAATAGTGTGCTGTAGCCCTGGCAGCAATCTGTGGCTGATGAGTAATAGCAATCAACTGGTGGGCGCTGGATAGTTCTTTCATTATTACCCCTACCTGCTTTGCAGCTTCACCACTGATACCTGTATCTATCTCATCAAATATTAAAGTAGGCAATTGTAATTTTTTTGCCACCAGCGATTTTATACAAAGCATTAAACGGCTCAATTCGCCCCCGCTGGCTACTTTCCGCAAGGGTTCAAACCGGTTACTTTTATTGGCATCAAATAAAAACTCGATGGCATCTGCTCCATCCATATTTAAGGCCACTTTTTGCAATTGCACTTTTATAACTGCATTGGGCATGCCTACCTGCGCCAGCAAACTGTTTACTTTTTCTGTAAAAGGTTTAACAGCCTTATTGCGGTTTATTGTAATTACTGCAGCCAGCTCTTCAGCTTTTTTCAGCAGCTGCTGTGTAAGTTGCTGCTTTGCTGTAATAGCTTCGCCAATATTTAAAATATCATGTAGTTTTTGCTGCAGCTCCTCTTTAATATGTAGTAATTCGCCGGTTGAATTTACATTGTGCTTTTTCAATAATTTATAGCCCAATGAAATTTTATCATTTACTATTTGAATTCTTTCAGGGCTGTATTGAACACTATTATCAATACTTTCCAATTCTTCTCCAATATCCTTTAACTCTGCCTGCGCACCCAATAAGCGTTTGGTGAGGTCTTCAATAGCACCATGGTATTGTTGTAAACTATGCAATTTATTGCTGAGCAATTTTAATTGCTGTACAATGGGTTGCTCGCTATCTTTCAATTCAAAATTAACAGCACCCAATTGCTGTTTTACATTTTCTGCATTGCTTAATAATTTCAGTTCCGCATCCAGTTCTTCCAGCTCATTTTCTTTTAAGTCAGCCTCCTCCAGTTCACCAAATAAAAACTGGTTATAATCCAGTGCAGCATTGGCATCAGTTTGTTGCTGTTGTAATTCCTGCAAATCTTTTTTTGCTTTACTGTATTGAGTAAAAACACCCACGTATTCATTTAACAAAGTTCCATTGCCAGCCAATGCATCCAATACTTCTCTTTGAAAATCGCTGTCGCCTAATTCTAATGTATCAAACTGCTGGTGAAGGTCGACCAACAGGGAGTTTAAGGTTTTTAGCTGTGCCAGGTTAACCGGTGTATCGTTTATAAAAGCCCTTGATTTTCCATTAACGGCTATTTCTCTTCTAATCACCAATTCTTCTTCTACATCCAGCTCATTGGCTTTTAAAAACTGTTTTATTTCTTTTCTGTCGGTAGTTTTAAAGAAGCCTTCTACCACAATTTTCTTTTCTTTATTCATCAGGGCTGTGCTTTCTGCACGCTCTCCTAATATAAGGCTCAAGGCACCCATTAAAATACTTTTACCGGCACCTGTTTCGCCAGTAATAATATTCAGGTTGGCACTAAAATCAATCACTATCTCATCTATGATAGCGTAGTTTTGTATATGAAGTTTTTGAAGCATAATTGAAACAGCAAATTAGTTTTTTTTTGCGACAGATTGAATTGATTTTCCCACATAAAAACAACATAAAAATTTACGATACTTTTTTTCACAGAAAGTAAAAACATAAAAAAAGCACTTCAATTTTGAAGTGCTTTTTCATTATTCCTTATGGCGATTATTTTATTTCAATACTGTCATTTAAATCTACATCTACCAAAATTCGTCCGCAGTTTTCGCAAACAATTACTTTTTTACGTAATTTAATTTCGCTTTGTTTTTGTGGCGGAATGGCATGAAAACATCCACCGCAACTATCTCTTTCAACCGGCACTACTGCCAATCCATTGCGGTAATTTTTACGGATACGGTCGTAGCTTAGCAACAAACGCTCATCCACATGGCTTCTTGCTTCAGTAGCCTGTTTGTTATATTGTTTTTCTTCCTTTTCAGTTTCTGCAATAATTTTTTCCAGCTCGCCTTTTTTTCCTGTAAGGTTGCCTTCTTTAATTCCTACGGCTTTCTTTGCAGCTTCAAGTTGCTTGGCTTTTTCACCAATTTCTTCGGTAGCATCTTTAATATGTTTTTCGCAAAGTTTTACTTCAAGCGTTTGCATTTCAACTTCTTTATTGATTGCTTCAAACTCACGGTTGTTCTTTACGTTTTCACTTTGTTTTTCGTATTTTTTAACCAATGCTTCAGCCTCTTTAATAGCTTCTTTCTTTTGGTTGATAAATTCCTGCATACCATTGATTTCTTCTTCAACACGGGTCTGACGGGCATGCAGACCTTCAATTTCATCTTCCAGGTCTTTTACCTCAATTGGTAACTCACCCTTTAAAATTTGAATTTCATCCAGCTTACAATCCACTTTTTGTAAATGAACAAGCGATGTTAATTTTTCTTCAACGGAGAAATCTTTTACTGCGGCCATATTATTGTTTGAAATTTATTGTTTTTA
>JAYVZR010000302.1:0-4381 GCA_043783135.1 Ferruginibacter sp.
CATCATAGCTGTAATCGTTACCAACTGCTGTAAGGTAACTGGTGTTGCAATGCAACGCTTCTGCGGGCAATGCATCCCGGTCAATGTAGAACCGTCCGCTGAATTCCGCTGCCAGGTGTTGTGCATCTGCTGCGCTGCCACCGTTGCCGCAAAACAATACTTTGTTACCCGCATTAAAAGCGTTTACAATAACCGTTACACAGCCTGAAATAGAGCTGATTACTTTTTCATCGGCCAGTAAAACCTGCTTAACCTTAATGGAAGCATCAATAATATCCTTTATTTGTTGAGACATATAATTTATTAATTTACCTGTAGCGCTGTAAACAAAAAGTTGTTGGAAGCAGCAATAGGGGTTAGGTTGATATAATAAGATTCAGTAAAATTTTTAACTGCTAAAAATTCATGTGTCGGTACACAAAATTCATCAAATAAAATGATATCGCCTTTTTTTAAATGAGGCGCAAAACTTGTCAGCGTATATAAAGTAGAAGTATACAAATCAGCATCCATGTGAATTACGGTTAACTTTTCATTATTAAAAGTTTTTAAAAACCCCGGCAATGTTTGTTGAAACAGGCCCTGGTAAAAGGATGCCCTGCTGTCGTCAGTTTGCAATACTTCATTGCCATTGCTCATTTCGCCTTTTTTATAAGGGCCGTAATCTTCCGGCAGGCCGGTAAAAGTATCAAAACCCGAAAATGTTGATTGCTGATTAGTATGATTATTAAGCCACCAATAAAATGAGCCGCCATTTGCTACTCCAAATTCAAGATAATTTATCGGCCTGTCTTTTATAAATTCCTTGTTAAGATATTCATAGAGACCCAGCCTTTTTTCCCTTGCCCGGTTGCCACTATAAAAATCGTTGTAGGCAATATTTTTATGTTTATTGATCCATTTAGACTGCTTTGATAAATAAGCCAGGTTTAATAATAAAACACTGAAAGGTTCTACAATAATATGTAATTTAAAAAGGCTGAAAAGCGCTTTTATTTTTTGTATAAAGAAAAATTTAATCCACATGAGTTATATCGTCCAGGAGGTTAAACCGTATTTGGTAAAAGAATAGTTTTTAATTTCGCCACCAAAAGTTTTAAGTGTTTCTATCACTTTATAACGGGTATTGTCAGGGCAATAAAATATCATAAAACCACCACCTCCTGCACCACTTATTTTACCACCGGTTGCGCCCGCTTTTTTTGCTGCATTGTAAATACTTTCAATGGTACTGTTACTTATATTATTTGCCATTTTACGTTTTTGTTCAAATCCAAAATCCAGTATTTCGCCAATTTCATGCAGCCTTCCTTTTAACAGTGCCTCTTTCATCATTTTTGCCTGCTCTTTTAGCTGGTGCATGGCTTCAATACTTTTTTCATCTTTATTATTTACATTTTTTACCTGCTCCTTAATAATCAATGCACTTTCTCTTGAGGTTGCGGTAAAATACAATACCAGGTTATTACCCAGCTCGTGTAAATATTCTGAACGGATGCGTAAAGGGTTTACTATTACTTTATCATCACCATAAAATTCCATGAAATTTACTCCTCCAAAAGTTGCAGCATACTGATCCTGCTTTCCCCCGGCTAAATTCAATTCTTCTCTTTCAATTTGGAAAGCAAGGTGAGCAATATCATAATCGCCCAATGGTAATTTCAGCATCTCTGCAAATGCCCCCAATATAGCCACTACAAGCGTTGAAGAAGTACCCAAACCCGAGCCCGCCGCCGCATCTACAAAAGTTGATAAACGAAAGCCCGTTAAAGGCACACCGTACATAGCATGAATGCGGTTATATACCCCTTTTAATAAATCTAATTTGCCGTTAATGGGCAATGATGGGGCCCATTCGTAACGTTCTTCTTCTTTTCTGTCTAATGCTTCAACAATAATGGCATTTTCTTGCAATGGTTCAATACTGGCATAGGCAGAGAGTGAAACAGTAGCATTTAAAATAGCTCCACCATATTCATCGCTATAAGGGCTAACATCTGTACCGCCACCCGCTAAACCAATACGCAACGGAGCTTTACTTCTATAAATCATAATAAGTGCAAATTAACAAATTAGCCTATAAACTAATAGTGTGCTTCAAAATAATAATGGCACATTATAATCTTAACTGGTCACAACACGTTAGTTTCAAGCTATGGACTTTAGTCCAAGGCTTTAGCTTCTACAAACTTCTAACAATCGCTTTGATAACAAAATAAGAAGAATGGCGAAGCCTCCATATGGACTTTCAGTCCTTCTTCAACCTATGGGTTTTTAACCCATAGTATTTGAGTTATATAAGATAATTACTCTAACCCAGCCACTTCAAAAATGGCCGCTGTCATTTTGCTCCAGCTATATTTTTTCTTCTCTTCAATTAAATAGGGAACAAAATGTGCTTCTCCTTTATTAAAGAACTCCAGAATCTTTTGCGCAACAGATAAAGCAGTTGGTTCAGCCACCAGGCCTACTTTGTCATCGGGCACTAAGGAAGGCAAGCCGCCAACATTGGTAACTATCATCGGTTTTTCAAAATGATAAGCCAGTGGAGTTACACCACTTTGCGTCGCACTTCTATATGGCTGCACCACAACATCAGCAGCACATAAATAATATTTCACTTCACTATCCGCAATAAATGCTGTTTTTAAAATTAATTTATCTTTTATGCCAAGCCTTTCTATTTGTTCATCATAACTTTTTCTGTTTTCATAAAATTCCCCTGCAATTAAAAGTTTTATTTTACTGCCATCTCCTAATTGCTGTAGTTGATTGCTGTTCAGAATTTTTATAGCATCAAATAAAATATCCAGGCCCTTATATCTTCTTATAAACCCAAAAAATAAAATTATTGGTTCATCATTATTAATTTTTAATTTATTTCTTGCTTCGGCTTTACTTATTTTTTCTCCAAAATTATCATACAGCGGATGAACAACAAACCTCGCAGGTTTGCCCGGTGCAAATTCTGCTAGGTCACCCAGCACTTTTTCGCTCATGGTTATAAATGCATCAATTGGAGGAACAAAATATTTTGTAAAAAGAATATCTGCAGGACGTTTTTCGTGTGGGATAATATTGTCTGCTATGCAGACCACTTTTGTATATTTATTTTGCTTTACAATTCTTAGTATACTGCCAAGACAAGGCCCCATAAAAGGAAGCCAGTAACGCACTACAATCAAATCAGGCTTTTTCTTTTTTAATTCAAAACCAACGCTTAACCAGTTTAAAGGATTAACCGAATTGATGCGTACATGAATATCTAATTTATCAGGAGGAGGCTCTGTTGAAAATTGTGTAGTACCCGGAAATAAAAAGCCTGGGTATTGCAAGGAGAAAGTATAAATGCTTACGGTATGACGAAGTTGTATAAATTCCAATGCCAGCCTTTCGTTGTAAGAAGCCAAGCCGCCCCGCAAGGGATGTGCAGGGCCAATAATAATGATTGATTTTGATGGAAACGCTGGTGACACTGATTATGGCGGTTTTGTCTGATTATTTATATTCATTAGAAAACACTACTCTTTTAAAAGTCTGTTTTTCACCAAAATGAAGTAGCAACCCTACTTCATAATTTTTTGCTTTCAAATAATTGGATATTTGCATTTCATGTGCTTTCATGATTTCACCTTTACCAGCTTTAATTTCAACAATTATTTTATTTTCAACTAATATGTCTGCAAAATAATTCCCTACTTCAGTCCCAGCATAATATACTTTAATAGCAGACTGCTGCATACAAAATAGCGAAATTATTTTAAACTCTATCATCAGGGAATTTTCGTAAACTTTTTCCAGGAAGTCATATCCCAATTAATTGTACACTTTGTAAAAGCAACCCAATATTTTTTCAGTTATATTATCATGAAGAAGCATGGTTGATATATTTATAGATTTAAAATAAATCCCCTTATATCTGTATCAATCAGTTTAATCAGTGTATCTATCCCTACAATCCAATTTTAGTTTCAATTAAATAAGAATTCCGGTCATGTGAATTCCTTGCAATCAACTCACCTAAAAAACCTGCTAAAAATAATTGTAAACCAATTACTATAGAAATGATACCTATAAAAAACAAAGGCCTGTCCGTCATATTAAATTGCGAAAAGAAAATTTTGGCAATAAATAAATAGGTCCATATACACATACCCAAAAAGAAAACAATGCTGCCCCAAAGCCCGAAAATATGCATGGGCCTTTTACCAAACTTACCCATAAACATTATAGAAGCAAGATCCAAAAAGCCATTTACAAAACGGCTCCAGCCAAATTTTGTGACACCATATTTTCTTGCCCGGTGTTCCACCACTTTTTCACCAATTTTTTTAAACCCGGCCCACTTGGCCAGTACGGGAATGTAACGGTGCATTTCTCC
>JAYVZR010000303.1:0-4381 GCA_043783135.1 Ferruginibacter sp.
CGGTTATGCACTTGAAGCAGCAAAAGAAGTTTTATTATTAGCAAGTAAAAATCCTGGATACTATCCTGTTCTTGCTACAACAATACCACGAAACGTAAGCTCAATTAAACTATTAATTAAACTTGGGTTACATTTTGAAAGAGAAATTGAAGTAGAAAATGCGAGGCTTCACATTTATAGTAATTGAACTGCAACATTACAAAGCAACTAAGTAATAAAACACGTTATAAAAATAGTATGAACGCAAAACATGGTCTTTTTTTCCTGTGGATTTTTCACCTAATGCCCTTTAAATTACCAGAAACCCGGTCTTATATTCCAACACAAGGTTGTGCTGTCAGTAGCGGTTTTTTTAATACCTGATTTTAAAAGAGAGGGGTTTAAAAAAATGTTTGCTGTTTTTAGTGGTGTATATTAGCGGAAATAGAATTGTTGTATGTAATGCTATTTGACAGACAGCAACTTTTAGTAACTTTATAACACATCAACAAAAACTAATGCACATGAAAAAGATAATTTTTACCTTAACTATGACAGTTTCAATAGTAGTTTCAACATTTGCACAACAAGATGCAGAAGGAACCAAAGACCATCCTATGTTTCCAAACCGAATGGCAAATTATATCAGATCAGAATCCACCACCAATTTTGATGCTGTTGAATTTAGCCTTGCCGCAGACGGTTCCAAAATTATTTCGAAAGAAGGGACAAAAACACTAATTCGCTATGACTTCAATGTTGAATCCGGGCAATCAAAACCAAGCCCATTACAAATTCTCAGGAATTATGAAGCGGCTGTTAAAAAAATAGGAGGCGAAACGCAATTCCTGAATACAAGTGATGGTGATGGTGTTTTCAAAATAATAAAACCAGGTTCTGAAGTTTGGGTTAAAATTGATATGGGAGGCAACGACAATAATGATTTTTATTACCTTACCGTTCTTGAGATAGAGGTGATGAAACAAGAAATTACTTCTAATGAAATACTCAAGGCGCTTAATACAGACGGGCACATTAGTTTGTATATCAACTTTGAAACCGGGAAATCGGTAATAAAACCCGAATCGCAAAAAACAATTGACCAGATTGTAGAAATGCTAAAATCAAATCTGGCACTTAAAATCAGCATTGAAGGACACACAGATAATGTTGGTACAGCTCCATCCAATCAAACACTTTCTGAAAACAGGGCTAAGTCGGTTATGAACGCTGTTAGTGCTAAAGGCATCGACAAAACACGGCTTTCATCAAAAGGATGGGGGCAAACAAAACCAATTGCCGACAACAAAACTGAGGACGGCAAGGCAAAAAACAGAAGAGTGGAAATTGTGAAAATGTAATATCGCACAACATTGCATTTGCAAAATACTGGCAGCACTTTGAAACAATGGACATTTTATCGCTCACTATCATTTGTCCGGGCTTGGCAAACATCGCTGAAGTTTTAACTATTTTGTCCCGGCGGGGTTTTCACATAATACCTTTTAAATTAGAAAATAGTAACGGTGGAACTCCGGCATATAATAACTAAGTTTACAGGGCTGCATTTTAAAATTAACTACGCAGCGTGGCTGCTGGCCGTGGTTTATGTCCTCAAGAAATATTCCTGCACAAAATAACAAACTGCCTTTAAAACTGCTTAAAATTAATGCCCCATTCTTATCCCAATTCTTTTGGCTTAAAAAATTACCTTTGCCGCAAAACAGCGATAATATGTGGTTGAATAATATTTTAGAAACAATTGGCAACACCCCTCTTATTAAATTAAATAAAATTACTAAAGACCTGCCCTGTACTGTGTTGGCAAAAGTGGAATATTTTAACCCGGGCAACAGTATCAAAGACCGTATGGCATTAAAAATGCTGGAAGTTGCAGAGCAGGAAGGCAAAATAAAACCGGGTGGCACCATCATTGAAGGCACCAGCGGCAACACCGGTATGGGCCTGGCTTTGGCGGCTTGTGTAAAAGGTTACAAATGTATTTTTACCACTACAGAAAAGCAATCAAAAGAAAAGGCTGATATATTAAAAGCAGTAGGTGCAGAAGTGATTGTGTGCCCTACCAATGTAGAGCCGGAAGATCCCCGTTCTTATTACTCTGTAAGCAAGCGGCTGGCAACCGAAGTACCCAATAGTTGGTACGTAAACCAATATGATAATTTGGCCAACCGCCTTGCCCACTATGAACAAACCGGCCCTGAAATATGGGAGCAAAGTGAAGGCAAAGTAACCCACCTGGTAGTAGCTACCGGTACCGGTGGAACCATAGTGGGTACTGCAAAATATTTGAAAGAAAAAAACCCCAATATCAAAGCGTGGGCGGTGGACAGTTATGGCAGCTTGCTAAAAAAATATTTTGAAACAGGGGAGCTTGATCATAAAGAAGTATATCCATACATCAGCGAAGGGTTTGGGGAAGATTTTGTACCGCAGAATTATGACATGAGTGTGATTGATGAGTTTACCAAAGTAACAGATAAGGATGGTGCCGTAATGGCAAGGCGCATTGCAAAAGAAGAAGGTATTTTTATTGGCTATAGTGCCGGCAGTTGCCTGCAGGGGGTGATGCAATTAAAAAACCAGTTGAAAAAAGATGATGTGGTGGTATGTATTTTTCACGACCATGGCAGCCGGTATGTTGGTAAAATATATAATGATCAATGGATGATAGAAAGGGGCTTTTTAGAAGTAAAAACTTTTAAGGATTTGATTAGTGGCAGGGGTACAAAAAAATTAGTGGTACTAAGCCCATCCAATACAGTAGCAGAAGCTGTAGAGATGATGAAGAAATATGAAATTGAAAATATCCCGGTAATTGAAAATGGAAAAAATAGTGGCGCCATATCCGAAGGTGGTTTATTTGATAAAATATTAACTAACGCAAGTATCCTTTCCCAGCCAGTTTCAACAGTGCTGGAAAAACCTTACCCTGAAGTATCCTTTGATATACCAGTAGAAAGGTTAAGCAGTTTTATTAACAAAGAAAATGGGGCGGTGCTTAGTAAAGATGAATTGGGTAATTTCCATATCGTTACCAAGTATGACATCATTCAAAGTCTTGCAAAATAAACGCCGGGGAAAATACGGTTGCCATAATGTATAGATGGGTGCTGCATTGTAACGGATGCAGCTTTTTTATTGCTACCCATCACACAAACATCCTTTAGTAATTTTACTGTGTGCATTATCGTAAATATGCAAAAAACTGCAACGTATATTTTCGGTTGATTAAGTATTTACTGACAGAAAAAATAGGGCATTATTCCTATTTTCTGTGAACAAATTGTGAATAATCTTTGTAAGGAAGTTGATTGATAGCGATTAATATCAATCTATTCCAAAAATCCTGATAAACCAAACCGGCTTAAAATCCAATATCGCTGAAAAGCAACAAAGATAAAAGTCCAATATCAGTCAACTTCATTTTATTATAGCACCATCCCCCACTTTATGAAAGTTGAAAGGCCCGGTTACAAATGAAAATATTCCTGCAAAACCCATTAATCCGCAACACTAAAAAAACTAATAAACAATTTAATCTTTGCCCCGTTGTTAACCACTAAAAGTTTATCCCAATTTTAGAAAACGATTTAGCTACTTATCCAAAACCATGCTGTTAAATTGTATCATTTAATTGCAGCGAAGACTAAAAAAAATTAGCCCCCACAAATTATTGTAAAATAGTTATGGGGTTTTTTTATGCCCCTTTATAATATATGCATTGGTATTTCTACTACTATCTTTTACTATACTTAGTTAATTATAAATGGTATCGCCGCATTTCGTCATTAGAAGAAGTGGAAAACGTATTTATCAATTCGTTTTTTTGCTTTTCTTACGTACCCATAATTTGGGTGCATTAATTTAAAAAATAGCAATTGTTTCAAAAAAGGTAATTTTTCAAAACCGGGCAAGTAGTTTTACGATAGGTTTTATTTAATGCCAAAAATCAATACTGGCAAAGGGCTTACTCATTTTTGCCTGTACCAATCAAGGTTTTTCGAAGCTAAAATTATAACGCAATTTAATTTTAAACATGTATAACTACGATACAGCCGGTAATTATACCGCACTTAAAACAGGGCAAATATGCTCTTTGTAAAGAATGCAAATGAGTAGATATTTGTTCCAGAAGTTGATTGATATAAAGTTAATTATCAATCATATCCAAAAATCCTGATAAACCAAATAAGATTTCAATCCAAAATCTTTTAAAAGCTGTAAAAATCCAATATCAGTCAACTTCTATTTTTTTTGAAATAATTAATTTGATATAAAGTTTACAATTTTAGTTTCCAAACAAACAACAGTTCCATAAAACTGAGAAATCCAAATCCTGTAAAAAGACCAATGTCCTAAAATCCACGGCTTATGCTGCAAA
>JAYVZR010000304.1:0-4299 GCA_043783135.1 Ferruginibacter sp.
CAACAATATTAATGAACTGGCCGAAGCAATGCTGGTAATTCTGGAAGCAGGTGGATTTGCAGGCGGAGGCATAAATTTTGATGCAAAAATCAGGCGCAATTCAACCGATGCAGCAGACCTTTTTCACGCACATATTGGCGGTATGGATACGTTTGCAAGGGCATTGATTGTTGCAGATGCCATCCTAAATAAATCAGACTATAAAAAAATACGGGCCAACCGTTATGCGAGTTATGATAGCGGTAAGGGTGCTGCATTTGAAGCAGGGAAATTATCATTGGAAGACCTTAGAAGTTTTGCTGTTGAAAATGGTGAGCCAAAAACCATCAGCGGCCAGCAGGAATATTTAGAAAATATTATAAACAGATATATTTAAAATTTATTTCACACAAAGCTAACAACGAAGACAAAGAAAGCAAAGCTATACCTGCTAATGAATATTATTTTTTTCTTTGTGTTCTTTGTATTCTTAGTCTCTTTGTGTGAAATCCTTCTTAAGGAACCCCGCTGCTTATAATAAAAAAGAAAGATCTTCTTCAGGCATAATTTTACGGTTAACAATGGCAGCGTTGTCATCCCAATAAAATAAAATGGCCGGGCTTTCGCCAATAAAAGTTAACATATATCCTTCCATCATAAGGGCAGTTCCTTCAGGCAAGGCAACTATGGGTATACCGGGGTTCATCTGCATAAATTCTTCCAGCCGCTGGTCACGGGTTTCACCATTTTGCCCTTCTATTTTTACGTTGCAGTAATGTGGATTTATCTGGAAAGGAAACAGCCCCAATGCCTTAAAACTTTTTGGTTCTATTACGGGCATATCGTTGGTAGTGCCAATACCCGGGCAGGTAATATTCGATCCTGCACTCCACCCAATATAGGGGGCTCCTTCATTTATTTTATCACGGATGATATCCAGCAGTTTTAAATAATAAATATAATACAGCAGTTTAAAAGTGTTGCCGCCACCCACCATAATAACATCGGCCTGTTTAATAATGGCAGGCGCATTATCAGGTTGTACCATCATTATGGTGTGTGGCAGGTCTGCCATTGCCGTACGCACCATGGCTATATAGGCTTCATAGTTATTATCTACAGATGCAAAGGGAATAAAAGCAATGTTTAAAGATTTGGCGCCTAAAAATTTCTTAATAATGGGCACAGACGTTTGCAGGTAGTCGCCTTTGCCACTTCTTGAGCTGCTGAATGCTAAAATCCGTTTAATGGGCATATTGAAAGTTTATAAAATGGGATGTCATTATAAAGATATTATTTAATGAATAGTCATAGCAAAATTATTTGTCGCCAATAACAAATACGCGTTTTTTGGCTTTTTATTTCGGGGCTAAAGTAATAATTTTAAAGTATGAAACTATTGTTGTTTTCATACCTGCTTTGTTGGGGCCTTGTTGCAAAGGGCCAGGAGTATTCAGCAACATATATACCAGTAAATGAAACATATTCCACCGCTTCCATTGCCGCTTATGTGCAGGCGAATTTTAAAACAGACAAAGAAAAAGTACAGGCCATCTATTTATGGGTCACCACCAATATAACATACGATAAAGACAGTATGTACAATATTAACTGGGGCCCCGATCCCCAAACAAAAATTACGGCTTCTTTGCGGAGAAGAAAAGGTGTTTGTGAAAATTTTGCGGGCATATTTACCGATATCGTTTTAAAATGCAGTATTCCATCTTTTGTCGTAACAGGCTATACCACTGAGTCTGGCTCTGTAAGAAGAACAGGGCATGCCTGGAGCGCTGTTTACCTCGATAACGAATGGCTTTTATGCGACCCTACCTGGGATGCAGGCCGTGGCAACAATGCCAACTATTTTTTAATAAGCCCGTCAGAATTTATTCAATCACATATACCATTTGATCCGCTTTGGCAATTGTTGCCATATCCTTTACCGCAAAGGCAATTTAGTAAGAGAAATTTTTATGCAAAAAAAGATGATGTCCCATTAAATGTTATTGATTCTGTAAAAGCTTTTATGATGTTAGACAGCGTGCACCAGATGGAAGCATCTTTATTAAGAATGCGGCAGGCAGGGCTTCACGACGATATGGTAAAAACATGGCAGGCATATATAAACATGAAAATTGCTATTGCATATGAAGATAAGGATATGAACGGGTACAATGCTGCAGTAGCGGATCTTAACAGGGCCACGGTTATTTTTAATAATTTTGTTGAGTATCGTAATACCCGTTTTACACCCATAAAACCTGATGTCGAAATAAGCACTTTGCTCGACCCCATTAAATTGATACTTTTATCTGCCAATAAAAAGCTGGATAATATTGGCCAGTCAGTTGAAAATTTTCAATATAATACCGAAAGCATAAAAAAAAGTATTAGTGCCTTAACCATAAAAGTGCAGGAACAGCAACATTTCTTAAAACAGTATATACAAAGCAGCCTTGCCGACAGGGGAAAATTATTTTATAAATAGCCGCTGTTACTTTCTTCCTAAAGGGCCATTATAAATTTCTCTTCTTTACCAGCATAATTCAGTTAAAAAAAAGTAGATTCGTAGCATTAATACTTTATCATTAAAAATCTGTTATGAAAAAAAATATCTTTTTACTGTTAATGGGCATCAGCTTATTTACTATTACCGCATTTATAAACAGAAATAAAAATGAAGACTGGAAACCACTATTTGATGGCAAGTCTCTCAGCAATTGGAAAGTGGGTGAAAATGCTGCAACCTTTACAGTTGAAAATGGAATGATTGTAGCCCACGGGCCTACAGCACATTTATTTTATGATGGCGATATCAGCAATCATACTTTCAAAAATTTTGAATTTAAAGCAGAGGTAATGACAACTCCCGGATCTAATTCGGGTGTATATTTTCATACCGCATACCAGCAGGGAGGCTGGCCGGCAAAGGGCTACGAGGTACAGGTTAATAATTCTCATACCGACTGGCGCAGAACAGGCAGCCTGTATGGCATAGCCGATGTAAAAGAGGTATTTGTAAAAGACAACGAATGGTTTACAGAGTATATTAAAGTGCAGGGTAAAAGGGTGCAAATTAAAATCAATGATAAAACAGTAGTTGATTATACTGAACCTGAAAACCTGCAGCGGCAAGGAGGAGACTCCTTACGTAAAATCAGCAGCGGCACTTTTGCCCTGCAGGGCCACGACCCTAAAAGCAAAGTGTATTTTAAAAATTTGATGGTAAGGGTTTTGCCTGATTAATAAAAAAAGGTTTAAACAGTATCATGGGGCTTAACAAAACAGATGTATTGCCGGAAGCATTGCATATCAGTAAATTTGCCAAAGAATTTTAATGAGGTATAAAACATTAAATTGCAAATATTGAATGAGAGGTTCTGATAAAGATCATTTCAAATTGTCGCAGTAACAAATAGTTGGCGCTCACCAAAAAGGGCTCCGAAAAGCGACGCAGATTATGCATAATTTATGATAAAAAAGCCAGCTTGAATAATTTCAAGCTGGCTTTTTTATCAATTTTTAGTGCAAAATAATTACCTCTTTATTCACCCTGGTATTTGTTTGCGGATCAACGATACTCAACTGGTACTGTCCCTTTGCAAAGCGTGATACATCCAGTAACTGTTGGTTTTTTCCTTTGACGATGATGACATTTTGATTAATTAAAATTTTACCGGATATTTCTGAAAGCTGTAGCAATACCTTATTGTTTACCGGAGAATAGATGGAATAAGCTAAAACATTCTTTACAGGATTGGGATACACATTACTCATCATCATTGCTTCAGCATGTATGGTTGCTTCAACCACTTTGCTGTATTTGAAATGGTTGTCAATGTCAATTTGTTTTAAACGGTAATAATTATGCCCATATTCGGGTAACCTGTCAACAAAAAGATAGTTGTGTTGTTGGCTCGTGGAAATGTCGGCTTTTTTATTCCCTATTGTAGAATAATTTATACCATCAGTGCTACGTTCAATATCAAAAGAAGCATTATTTAATTCGGACGTAGTAACCCAATTTACCTGAATAGAATTATTGGCTTCTTTAGCTGTTAAAGACAGGATAGTAACAGGCAGCGTTTGCGTACCTCCCAAATCGGTTTGGTTATTGGTAATATTGGGCGTAGTAGAAAACCCAAAAACAACAGGATTTGTTGCGCCATTTACCTTAACTGTATTTCCAATAACAGCAGCAGCGCTGGTATTTACAGTAAAGATAAAATACCCGCTGGAACCAATAGCCATCGCCTGCGAAAAACCCATATTGTAAGTGTGGGGTGCAGCAAAGCTGGTACCAATTCCATTTAGCAGTGT
>JAYVZR010000305.1:0-4296 GCA_043783135.1 Ferruginibacter sp.
AATAAAATAAACATTAATCTTTCCACAAAAAAGGAAATAGTATTATTGATAATACAAGTACCATTACATCAAAGCCAATAATTAGCAGTGTTAAGTTTAGCAGTGCGCCATCCCTGAAAATTTCGCCAAAAGCAGCTTTGGATAATCTGATTACCAATAATAATTGTGGAACAATTAAAGGAAAACCAAGGATAGCCATTAAAGCAGCATTTTGTTGTGCCTTTGCTGCTATAGCAGCCAATAAAGTAAATACAAGGCTAAGACTAATACTACCCAAGCACACAATGCCAAGAAATTGTAGCGGGTTAGTTAAAGGATTTTTTAGTAACAGAAAAAATAAAGCAAGGCTCATTAAGCTCATCAGCAACATTAGTATTATATTGTAAATAAGTTTGGCAATGATAAATTCTTTGGCACTTGCAATAGAGTAAAAATACAGCATCCGCCCACGGCTTTCCTGCAAAAAACTTTTAGCTACAGCATTTACACATACAAATAATTGTATTATCCAAAACAGGGCATTCCAAACATCGGCTTCCGGATTATTAAGGGATAAATAAAGTACAAATATGGTAGAAGCTACATATAATAATATGCCATAAAAACTATGCTGCTGCCTTAATTCAAGCAGCAGGTCTTTTCGTAATAATGCAAGAACTGTTTTTGTCATGCTGACACAATACTTTTTTAACAATCAAAAAATCTTCGATAAATATTTATAAATAATACATTATACTTCCAACCGGGCACAGATTCTGCACCTTGGTTCATATATATCTTTTTCTCCCAATATCACCTGTTTATCATCAGCAATTTTTCGGTAGCTGATATTAGCAATATTACCGCACTTTGCACAAATGGCGTGTAATTTGGTTATATAATCAGCCATTGCCAGTAAGTTTGGCACCTGGCCAAATGGCTTTCCTGTATAATCCATATCCAGCCCGGCAATAATTACCCTTACTCCCTGTAAAGCCAATTGTTCGCAAACATTCCCTATTTCTGCATCAAAAAACTGGGCCTCATCAATACCCACTACATCAACATCCTTTGCCAACAGCAAAATTTTCTTCGAGCTGTCAACCGGTGTACTTTGTATATAATTTGTATCATGGCTTACAATATTTACTTCATCATAACGAATATCAATGGTTGGTTTAAATATCTCTGCTTTTAATTTGGCAATCTTAACTCTTTTTAAGCGCCTTATCAATTCTTCAGTTTTACCACTGAACATGCTGCCACAAATTACTTCAATAGAACCCCGGCCACCTTTTAAATATGGTTCAATAAACATTTATAAATTTTTTTAAAATTGAGTTTGTAACTTTAATAGAATGTTTGCAAAGTTTACAGTTTTAGGTCATTAGTCAAAACTATTTTTTATTTGCAATTGCCTGTTAAAAATAATAGTGTTTATGGAAAGAGTGGAAACACTTTTGCAAAAGCTGCAAAAACAAATTAACGAAAACTTATCGGTAGACAGCATATTAATAACTGTTGAAATGATGCGGCATGAATTGATGCATTTAAAAGCAACTCAACCCAAGGGTGCAAATAAGACTGTTTCGATATCAATGCCATTGCAAATAATAGAACAATGGCAGTCTAATGAAAAAGATACAGCCGGTATTGTTGAAGAGAAGATTATTGAAATTTTACAGGTTGACGAAGCTGCTGTAGAAGCAGAATTAGCAGAAATAAAACGTAATGCTACGGTAATTCAACATATAAGTTCGCACAGCAAACCGCAACTGTTATTTGATATGGGCGAAGATGATATACCTACCTTAATTCATCAAAACCAGGCAGTTCCTTCAAAAGAAATAAACGAATCGGTAGGTAAAAAAAACAGATCGCTTAACGATAGTTTAAAAGAGGATACAACAGAATTAAGTGCTAAATTAAGTGATGCCCCTGTGAAAGACCTTAAAAAAGCTATCGGTGTAAATGAAAGGTTTTTATTTATCAATGAATTATTTAGGGGAGATGAAGTAATGTACGAACGCAGCATTAAAACCATCAATAGTTTTACCATTTGGCCCGAAGCAGAATATTGGGTAAAGAGGGAATTAAAAACAAAGCTTGGCTGGAAAGACAGCAACGAAACAGTTCAGCACTTTGATCAATTGGTCAAAAGACGGTTTTCCTGAATATAATCCATAATTTTTTTTGTAGCACCGGAATTTGAATACACATATTTTTTTGCCGCTTCACCAGTGGTTTTTAAAAGTTGTTCATTCTGCAATAATTCTGTAAATACCTTTTCAAGTTCTAAAGCAGTAGGAATACTAAAGCCACCACCGCAGTCTATTAATTCAATTGCCTCTTTAAATTTTTCAAATTCGGGCCCATAAATAACAGGCTTGCCGTACACCGCTGCTTCCAGTACATTGTGTACACCATCATCGCCAAACCCTCCACCAATATAGGTTATATCAGCATATTGATATAAACGGGACAGCATTCCCACATTGTCAATGATTAACACATTTGAATTCAAAGATTGAGTAGTGAGTAGCTCAGAATAAAATATTGATCCGGCAAATTCTTTTTGTACATCTTTTAAATTATCAGCAGCAATTTCATGCGGTGCAATGATGAATTTAATTTGTGGGTTGGCTTTAACATAATGTATCAATTCAGCTTCATCTTCTTCCCATGTGCTGCCTGCAACTATTACTTTGCTTTCGCCGCAATACTCTTTTATAAACGGAATATGTTCAAATTTTTTGGCAATTTCAATTACCCTGTCAAATCTTGTATCACCACTTACAGAAACATTTTTATCAATACCAATACCGGCCAATAAATTTTGAGAGTTGTTGTCCTGTACAAAAAAATGTGAAAAACATGCTAGTGCATTTTGCCAGGCCGTACCATACCATTTAAAAAAAGGCTGGCTTTTTCTAAAAATACCCGATACTAATATTAAAGGGATATTTTGTTGTTTCAGTTCTTCAAGATAATAAAACCAATACTCGTATTTTACCCATAAAACCAATGACGGGTTAATAGCCGCAACCATTTTTTTTGCATTTGCCTTACTATCTATTGGCAGGTAAAAAACATCATCGGCACCAGCATAATTTTTTTGAACTTCATAGCCACTTGGCGAAAAAAAACTAAGTACAATTTTGACTTGTGGATATTGATTTTTTATATTTTCAATAACAGGCCTTCCTTGCTCAAATTCGCCCAAGCTGGCACAGTGCATCCACACTGTTTTAGCATTGGTATTATTTTTAATATTGAAAAGGGGAATTTTTTTTCTTCCATTTATCCATAACCTTGCCTTTGGATTCCAGATTGATAAGACCTTAATGCAGGCAACATAAAGATTAAGAAAAATGGTATAAAAAAATGTACCCAATTGTATTTTTATAGCAAATCTAACAGCAAATATTTAATAATATGTCAATGTATTCAGCTAAAACACAAATTTGAAACTGAGTATTGAATCCCTATCTTTGCCATCGAAAAAAATAATATATGAGGCCCCTGCAAATGGTAGATACAAAAACCCAGTACCTTAAAATTAAACCTCAGGTAGACGAAGCAGTTTTAAAAGTAATGGAAAGTTCCATGTTTATTGGTGGTAAAGTGGTAAATGATTTTGCAGCAAATCTTGCAGCCTATAATGGAGTTAAGCATTTAATTACATGTGCTAATGGTACAGATGCTTTACAGATTTCAATGATGGCACTTGATCTAAAACGTGGCGATGAAGTTATTACACCTTCTTTTACCTACATTGCGACAGTAGAAGCCGCAGCATTGCTTCATTTACAACCTGTATTTGTAGATGTAGATAAACAAACTTTTTGCATGGATATTGAGGCTGTTGAAAAGGCTATTACACCCAAAACGAAGGCAATTATTCCGGTTCATTTATATGGCCATGCAGTTGACATGGAAAAGATTATGGCTATTGCCAAAAAGTACAATCTTTTTGTAATAGAAGACAACGCTCAGGCTATTGGTTGCGATTATTCATTTAGTGATGGAACTGTTACTAAAACCGGGGGTATCGGCCATATTGGTTGCACATCTTTTTATCCTTCAAAAAACCTGGGTGCATTTGGAGATGGAGGGGCAATATTTACCAATGATGAGGCGTTAGCAGAAAAATTAAAAATGATTGCGGCGCATGGCCAAAGCAAAAAATATTATCATGATTTGGTTGGCTGTAACTCCAGGTTAGATGCCATGCAGGCAGCCATCCTGGATATTAAATTAAAACACCTGGACGAATACATAGCTGCAAGAAGAAAGGCGGCAGATTTTTATGACAGG
>JAYVZR010000306.1:0-11345 GCA_043783135.1 Ferruginibacter sp.
CACCAGGTAATGATCCGGCAATGCATGGTACCATTAAATCTGTAAGCTGCGAATGGAAAACCCCTTTTAAAAATGGCAAAACAGTACTGAAAGCAGCTCTGGAAGGGCAGCAGGGAGAAACAATGAATTTTACTATTACCATTGAGGGAAATGAAGGAAAGATTAACTTTTTAGCAGAAATGGACGAAAATGCGGATGAGAAGATAAGTATTGTAGTCGATAAATTTGAAGAGAAAAAATAAATTATTTGCTCTTTACGGGCGTCTTTTAAAATCGAATTTGTATTAAAAAGCATTAGCTTCCGGTAACTAAGCCGACTGAATTTTTGTGTATTTTATTTGGCATATAATTCAATAGTTCTGCGTATACCATAATTATTATTTATTGCATTGCTTATAGTAGCATTTAATGAAGAATAATTAACCTGCTTTTTTATTGATACTTGCAACCGGTACTTTCTCATTATTTTATTCTGATCCGGTAATGGCGCAAAAACGGACTTTTTCTATAAACGATACACCATATTATCTTAGTTATCCCGACATGCTTACAGCGCGTTATTTGTTTTCTAAAAAATATACAGCCCTAAGTTTAAATGCTGCAAATGATCAATCTGATTTACGATATCACCCTAATACAAAATATACAATGGGTGTTGGTGCTACATACCATGTACTTTCTATAAATATTGTTTATGGATTTGGCTTTTTAAACCCCGGAAATGGAAAAGGAAAAACAAAGTACCTCGACTTGCAATCACATTTATATGTTAACAAATGGACGATGGATTTCTATGGACAGTTTTATAAAGGATATTATTTATACCCCAAAGGATTTAATTCGGTTAGCCCTGATAGTTACTACCAGCGCCCGGATATGGTTGTACATCTTTATGGAGTAATGCTGTATCGTGTATTAAATGACAGAAAGTTTTCTTTCAGGGCAGCTTTTTTACAAAATGAATGGCAAAAAAAATCGGCGGGAACATTTTTGTTAGGCGGTGAAATGAATTATGGTATAATGAAGGCAGATAGCTCTTTTGTACCGCATAGTGCTGCAAATTCTTATCCTCAGGCTGGTATAAATAATGTTCATTTTTTTTGCTTTGGCCCGGGTGCCGGGTATGCCTATACCCTGGTTGTAAAGCAACATTTTTTTATCACTGGTTCAGTTACTGCTAATCTTAATTTTGGTTATTCAACAGAAAAAAGCAATTTTGCTTCAAACAGTAAAGTTTATGTAAACCCGGTTTCAATTTTTCGTTTTGTAACGGGGTATAACAGCAACACCTGGAATGTGAGCGTAAACTGGATCAGCAATATGTTACCCGTGGGCGGATTAACCGCTACAAATAATTATTTATTGCAAACAGGTAATTACCGTTTAATTTTTGCAAAAAAAATTAAACCTGGTACTAAAGTAATTAAAGGATTGAATAAAATCGATAAGTTATATTATGATCTAAACAGTACCATTAAACCAAAATAATAATGAAACAGGCAATTATAAATTGTACCATACATACCGGTGAAGAAGTAATTAATGATAATGTTATACTTATAGAAAATGGCATCATTCAATCCCTGCAAAAAGAGGTTCCAAAAAATTGTGAGCAGGTAAATTTACAGGGGTATAATATTGCGGCCGGTTTTATTGACATACATATTAATGGGGGAGAAAAATTTTATTTTACTCAATACCCCACAGAAGAAACTATTCATGATATTTATGAAAGCAGTTTACAGTATGGAACTACAGCAATACTACCTTGTTTAATAACGTCCTCGCACGAAAATATACTGGAAGGGATTGAGGCTATGAAAAATTACAGGGCAAAATATAATAACGGTGTGCTGGGCATGCATCTTGAGGGGCCATTTATTAATCCAATAAAACGCGGCGCACATCTTACAAAATATGTGCGTACCCCTACCAATGCCGAACTGGAAGAAATTATACGTTATGGCAAGGATGTAATAAAACTAATTACCATTGCACCTGAATGTTTTACAGATGAGCAGCTTGAAATGCTTTTAGAGAGTGGCATTGTTGTTTCAGCCGGGCATTCTAATGCAACTTATAAACAGGCGCAATATTATTTTGATAAGGGCATTCAATTGATTACCCATTTGTTTAATGCCATGACACAGTTTGGCCACCGGGAACCTGGATTGGTAGGTGCAACATTTGCAAATGAAAACGTATTTGCCCCAATAATTTTGGATGGGGCACATTGCGATTATGCCGTGGCAAGAATTGCCTATAAATTAAAGAAAGATAAACTGGTGCTGATAAGTGATGCGCTTTTTTTAAGTAAAAAAATAAATGAATTTAAGTGGGGCGACTTCAATGCTCATTTGCAGGATGGCTTTTACTGGAATGAAGAAGGAAATTTAGCCGGGGCCACTATTTCTATGGCAGATGCTGTTCGCAATGCGGTTATACATTTAGATGCACCGGTAAATGAGGCCATAAAAATGGCTACCTGCAGGCCGGCAGCAGCCATTAAAATGGATGACAGAATCGGAAAAATTAAAGCCGGCTTTCCCGCCAGGTTTGTAAAGTTTACTAACGATCTTTCTGAAATTGAAAGCATGGTGATGTAAAATATGCTGCTGTTATTTTTCACCTTCCCATTCTTTGTAAAACTGGTCTAAAAAATCTTGCATAAATAAATGCCTTTGTTTGGCCATTTGCTTACCTGTTGCAGTATTAATTTTGTCTTTTAGCAACAACAGCTTTTCATAAAAATGGTTAATGGTAGGGGCTGAATTACTTTTATACGCTTCTTTGCTCATCCCCAAATCTGGCTTAATTGAAGGGTTATAGATTTCCCTGTTTTTAAAGCCGCCATAATTAAAGGCCCTTGCAATACCGATGGCACCCAAGGCATCAAGCCTGTCGGCATCCTGTACTACAGCCAGTTCAGGGCTATTAAATGAAGTGGTAAAATTCCCTCCTTTAAAAGAAATATTTCGTATAATATTTTCTACATGTTCAATAGTATCAGCCGGCACATCAATGCCTTGTAAAAACTGCCTTGCTTTTACGGGTCCAATTTCTTCATCACCATTATTGAATTTAGCATCTGCAATATCGTGCAATAATGCGCCAAGTGTAACAACAAGCTGGTTTACATTTTCAGCTTGCGCAATGGTGTTGGCATTTTTCCATACCCTTTCAATATGCCACCAGTCGTGGCCACCTTCTGCATCATGCAAGGTTATTTTTACAAAATTTACTGTAGCGTCTATAATTTCTTTTTCGGTCATTGGCATAAAAAAACAGTAAAATTAATAGTAAACAAATAGCATGTAGCTTTGTTTAGAGTGGTGTGTAATCTACAAAATATTTTGCCTGGCAAATTTTAATTTTTAGTAATTCATTTTCCCGGATTCATATTTCTACAATACATTGCAGCCGCCTAAGAATTATTCAAAGGATTTCGTTATTGTATAAAAAGTGGCCGGTGGGGACACCGGCCACGGCAGACTGCCTCGGTTGGTGTACCCACCAACCGATAAATGGCAAACGGAAATTCTATTTTTACACAGCTTCTTTTAAAAGACGCTTAAAATAAAATAAAATGAAAATAGTGATAATAGGCGGAGGTTTTGCAGGTGTTAATTTTGCAAGGGCATTAGCCAATAAAAAGGACTTCCAGGTAACACTGGTAGATAAGAATAATTATAACTTTTTTCCACCATTGATTTACCAGGTGGCAACAGCTTTTTTAGAACCTTCCAGTATCAGCTATCCTTTCCGTAAATTATTTTTAGGAAAAGAAAACCTGCATTTTTGTTTGGGCGAAGTAAAAAAAATAATACCCGGTGAAAATAAAATTATACTAAATGAAGGTGAAATAGTATACGACCAATTGGTATTTGCCACTGGTGCAGAAACCAATTATTTCGGGATGCAGAATGTGCAACAAAATTCCATACCGATGAAGACATTATCTGATGCATTGGAAATGCGCAACAGGTTATTGGAGCAAATGGAACAGGCAGCGAGTTCTAAAGACCCGGCAGTAATAAAGCAACTGCTAACCATTGTAATTGCGGGCGGTGGACCTACCGGCGTTGAATTGGCGGGCATGTTTGCAGAATTGAAAAATGATATTTTACGAAAAGAATACCCTTCACTATCGGGTAAGGGCGGAGAAATTTATTTGGTAGATGCGCTTGATAGCTTATTGGCAACAATGAGTAAAGCCTCGCAGCAGGATACTTTTGAAGCGCTGACAAAACTGGGCGTAAAAATTAGACTCAATTGCCAGGTAAAAGATTATGCAGACGGCAAAGTAATATTTACTAATGGGGAATCTATCGCCACAAAAAGCCTGATATGGACCGCCGGTGTTTCGGCTAAAATGTTTGAGGGGATGCCTGCAGAAATATTTGGCCGGGGTAAAAGAATGATGGTTGATGCATACAATAAAGTTCAGGGCACCCATAATATTTATGCTATTGGCGACACCTGTTTGCAAACTACGGATGCAAATTTCCCGGCAGGTCATCCTCAGGTGGCACAGGTTGCGATACAACAGGCTAAACTTCTTGCAGAAAATTTTCAGTTGTCAGCGAGTGGAAAAATGCAGAAAGCGTTTGCCTATGTTGATAAAGGATCTATGGCGATTATTGGCAGAAATAAAGCAGTCGTAGACCTTCCTAAACCAAAGCTTCACTTAAAAGGTTTTATAGCCTGGCTTGCCTGGTTGTTTATTCACTTATTATCATTGATAACATACCGTAACAGGGTAAGAACTTTATTCAACTGGATGATTGCCTATTTTACCAAAGATCATTTTTTAAGAATGATAATACGGCCTGCAAAAAAATAAAAACTACATGGCATACTTTAAATGCAGTGCCTGCCGAATTATGAATTACTTATCCGCATTTATTAATCAGTGAAATCAGTTATAATTAGTGTAATCAAATAAAATATACAGTAGCAATAATCAGAACTCGCTTTTCATTAATTCATACAGCCGTTCCATTTTATTACATCGTTCTAAATATATTTTGTGATTGGCCAAATCCGGTTGAAAGACTCTCTCTTTTGTAAAATCAAAACTGTTGGTAATTTTCATTGCCTCCATCCCAACCATTACAGCACCCAGTGCAGAACATTCTTCAACTACCGGAACAATTACGGGCAGGTTAAACATGTCTGCCAGCATCTGTACCCAAAAAGAAGTATCGCTAAAACCGCCATTGGCGTAAATAGTATCCACTGCATTTTTCTCTAATAATATTTTTCCGATATTGTACATATTATAAACAACAGCTTCCATAGCGGCCCTTACCAGGTGGGCAGTGGTATGGTTAACATTCAGCCCCCAATAAACCCCACGGGCATTAGAGTTCCATATAGGAGCCCTTTCACCCAATATAAAAGGTAATAATAAAAGTTCATCACTACCGGGCGCAATTTTTTCGGCCATAGCCATAAATTCTTTGTAGCTGCCGGTATTTTGCACAATATTTTCTTTAAGCCATTGTAGCACTATCGCCCCGCTGTTACTGGCCCCGCCCATAATATACCACTTACCTGTACAATGATAACAGAATGTTCGCATCTGTTTATCAGTTGCTGCCTTATCGGTTATAATTCTTACCGCACCACTTGTGCCAATGGTAACGGCCATAGTGTCCTTGCAGGTTGCACCATTTCCAATATTTGCCAGGGCACCATCACTGCTGCCAATTACAAAAGCTGTATTATTAAAAGCATGTAGCCATGCTGTTAAGTCGGTTTCTTCACCACCTTGTAAATACTCAATATGTGTTGTAGGCACTATAGTTGAAAGTTGCTTTTTTTCAATGCCGGTATAAGACAGGATATTATCTTCCCATTTCAGCAAATGAATGTTTAGTAAACCAGTTGCGGATGCAATGGAAGTATCAACTATATACTTCCCAAAAAGCCGGTGAAAAATAAATTCCTTTATTCCTATAAATTTAGCCGCTTTATTAAAAAGCTCTGTTTTGTTTTCTTTATACCATAACAGTTTACACATCGGCGACATGGCATGTACTGGAACACCGGTGGTAGCATAAAAACCTTTACCCAGTTGAGTTTCCCGAAGGCTGGCCGCTAACTCACTGGCACGGTTATCTGCCCAAATAATACAGTTGGTTAACGGTTTGTTTTTTTCATCCATCAATATAAGGCTGTGCATGGCAGCCGAAAAGCTTATCAGTATGGGATGATGCTGTGGCAGGTCTGCAGCAATATTGCTTAGACAGTCAACAACCGCTTCCAGTATTTTTTCTGGGTCCTGTTCACTCTGGTTTTCCTGCAGATGTATTATTTGGTAACCAATTGATTGTTGAGCCAGCACGCCCCCTGTTTCAGAAAATGCAACAGCTTTTGTAGAAGTAGTGCCAATATCAATTCCAATATAATAATTCATGTTAATTGTTATTGCGAATTACTATTTAATTTCTTACCCTGCATTATTGCAAAAATAGAGGTAAATCTTTTAGGGGCAGGAATAAGAAGTTGCCTGCACGTGCTTCGTTGTTATTTTACAGCCATCACTAAAATTGAAATTGTCAAAATACCAAGAAGTATAAAGGCAATTGTCCGTATCCAATTGGTTGATAATAACAATTTAATTTTTTTATCGTCATATCCTGTGGTTGCCATATCTGACTGAAGTTTTCGCTGCCATTTGAATGTTGAAATAAATGCTATAATGTTTAATGCTAATGAAGCGATAGCTTCAGGGCTTGTCATAAAAACAGGACGGATAAACAGTAAAACAACACTTAAAATAAGCATTAACATACCCGGCAGAATTGCCGGGATAAGCGCAGCTCTATTGTTGGCATTCATATAATTTTTAAAATTTTCTTTGCCAACAAAATGATAAATGCCATAATGCTGTATTTGCAGGCTCATCATGTTGCCTGCATTGTAAGCAGCAAGAAATGTGTACACTCCGTAAATAATTAGTTCCATATTTTTTTAGTATTATGATTTAAAATCCATCTCTATACAGCTTTTAAGGCTTACCGGATTTGGAAATTCATTCTTTGCTGGCTCTGACTCTTCTTTTGGAAAATAACTTTTTCCAACGCCATTCCTAAAAGTTTGTACACTAAATATTCAATATAAAACTTTCAAATGTTATCTGTAAGTATCAACATGGTTCAAGTCGCCTGTTACAAGCTCGATATTATAGAAGTGTTTATGCCGCTCAGAATAAAAGTTATAGCATCAAAGCCATCTGCGTACTTTACTTTTATAGTCTGTAAATTGATGTTTAAATTCACGTTCTAAATATCTTTCTTCATTTTTTATAATATATTCTTGAACAATGAAAAATAGAACTGGAAATAAAATAAAATTCCACCAATTGCCTATCAGGCAACTCAGTCCTAAATAAACAATTGCTAAACCAACGTACATCGGATTTCGGGTAAGGCCATAAATGCCATTGGTTTGAAGTGAGGTTGCGGGCTTTATCAGAATTAATGTGTTCTTACTTTGAAAAAATTGTCTTAAACTTCGGACCAAAAAAAATAATGAAGTCACTAAAAGTGCAATTCCTGAAATCTTCAACCATTGTTGTTGAAATAAGGAATTAACAATTGGAATTTTTTTTTGAATAATAATTGCAATGATAAAAGTAACAACATAAAATAGAGGCGGCGGAATATAAACACCCGGGCTATCTTTTTTGCTTGTCATAAAAGCTTGGTTTGAGTAGTAATTTAGTTCTTTAATTTGGTAATCCGTATTTTTGAAATCCCGGTACTTTCAGAAATGCTGCATTCCCCGCTTAGGCAGCGTTCTTTGGATTGTTTAAACCTTGCTGAATTACAAATCCTGAAATTTGTTTCATTTACAAGAGTAGTAAGAAAAAAGCATAGCACATAGAATTACGCCTGCCTGAGAATTTTAAAAATTAACTATTTTATTTTTAATATCAAATATGTCACTTTGCTATAAATCATCCAAGTTTTAATAAACATTCTTTTCATCTTTATTAATCCATTGTTGAAATATTTCCTGGGCCTTTTCCCTGCTTAAAGAAACCATGGGAATTTTTCTATTGTCAATATCAGCTTTCATTTCTTCGTATATCATCGAATCATCAAAGTTTATATTGGCTGCATCTTCACGGGTGTTGGCGTAATAAATAATTGCTGGCCTTGCCCAATAAATGGCGCCAAGGCACATGGGGCAGGGCTCGCAGGACCTATAAATTTCACATCCTTCTAATTGAAAACTGCCAAGGTTTTTACAGGCATCCCTGATAGCAGTAATTTCTGCATGAGCTGTGGGGTCATTGTTGCAGTGTACTTTATTATTACCCCTGCCAATAATTTCTTCTCCTTTTACAATAACACATCCAAAAGGGCCGCCATTATTATTCTCCATTCCTGTTTTTGATAAGGCGATGGCTTCCTGCATAAATTTTTCTTCCCTGGTCATAATGTATCAATGTACAAATATATTTCTATACTTAAAAGCAGCCATCCGGTATAAATAAAATGTTACCTGCATAATTCGTGGAGGAGGCTTATATGTTGTGGATACAAAGCTGATAAAGCATTTTTATCAGCAAGGTCAAAATCAGTAAAATCAAAGCCCGGCGATACTGTACAACCAACAAAACAAAATTTGCTGACGGGTGCCGGCCTGCTTGCAAACCAGCAATTGGCAGGCACTATATATTGAAATAATTGTCCCATGCTGCTATCATTTCCCAGATCAATAATTTCCAATTCGCCATTTGGTTGTATCACAAATACCTGCAAGGGATCACCGCCATAAAAATGCCAGCACTCATCACTTTTAATACGGTGAAAGGCAGAGAAATTTCCTTCTTCCAGTAAAAAATAAATAGCCGTTGCAAAGGTCCTGCTGCCGGCAAATCTTTCTGGCAATGCAGTTGCAGCAATCAACTCACTGCTTTTATAGGTTTCTTTGTACCAGCCACCTTCGGGATGCGGCTGTAAATGATATTGCTGAATGAGTTGTTGCGGAGATAACATATACTTTTGTTTGTTGAAAATATAAACAATAAGAATATTATTTTATTGGTTGCGAAAAAAACTCGTAAAACAGTTCAATAGTTTTATCAAGATCAGTATAGGTTAATGCATTGTTTAAAAACCAGCTTTCATAAGCAGATGGTGGCAGGTAAACACCCTTATCAAGCATAAAATGGAACAATTGGTTGAACAATAAAATATCCGCCCTTGAAGCAGATTCAAAATTAATAATGTCATGGTCGCAAAAATGGACACTGATCATACTGCCAAACCTGTTAATACGATGCGGAATTTTGTGTTGCAATAAAATGGTGGCGATACCATCACCCAGGTATTTTGTTTTAGCATCCAGCTCTTCATAAATAGCAGGATTATTTTTTAATTCGTTTAGTAAAGTATAACCTGCAATCATGGCGATAGGGTTGCCACTTAAAGTGCCTGCCTGGTAAACATTGCCGAGTGGTGCAATATGCTGCATGATTTCTTTTTTACCTCCAAAAGCGCCAACAGGTAAACCACCACCAATTACTTTTCCATAGGTTACCAAATCTGCGTTAATATTCAGTTTTGCCTGTGCCCCACCTGCGGCTAATCTAAAGCCCGTCATCACTTCATCAAAAATAAAGATGATGCCTTCCTCATCACAGATCTTTCTAAGCCCTTCTAAAAAACCGGGGGCCGGTAATATGCAACCCATATTGCCCACAACAGGTTCTATAATGATTGCAGCAATATCTCCTTTATATTGATTTACCAATTGTTGTACTGCCTGCAAATCGTTGTAAGCGCAGGTAAGCGTATCGTTACTAACGCCACCGGTTACCCCGGGAACTGTTTGAATATTTAATGTGGCCATTCCGCTGCCGGCCTTTACTAAAAAAGCATCGGCATGCCCATGATAACAACCGTCAAATTTGATGAATTTGTTTCTGCCGGTATAGCCCCTTGCCAATCTCAATGCACTCATACAGGCTTCTGTACCGCTGCTTACCATGCGAATTAAATCTACATTGGGCACCATTGTTTTTATAAGTTCCGCCATCTCAATTTCCAATTCAGTGGGCGCACCAAAAGAATTAGAGTGTATTACTTTTTCCTGTATCGCTTTAACTACAGGTTCATAAGCATGGCCCAATATCATTGGTCCCCAACTGGCGATGTAATCGATGTATTGATTGCCATCTGCATCAAACATGTATGCGCCTTTGGCATTTTGCATAAATAGCGGTGTGCCGCCTACACTTTTAAATGCCCGTACCGGGGAATTTACACCACCGGGAATTGAACGTTGCGCCCTTTCGAAAAGTTGTTTGCTTTGGAGAGTATTCATAAATGAAAGATGAAAAATGAAAAGTGAAAAATGAAAACCAGCATGAAAAAACATTTAGTTATTTAGTGGCTTTAGCTGTTTTTACAGATGCAACTAACATTGAAATCAGTTCATGGCAGTTTTTTGAAAGTGAGACAAATAATTCTTCAGAAATGTAATTGGTATCTTTTAATAAATTAATCCAGTATATTGTTTCATTCGCTTCTTTTAAAGAGATTGAAATTTTATTTATAAAATCGGGCTTGCTTTGTGCGAATTCGGCTTCCCTGATTAAAGCCCCAATAGAAGTGCCACTTCTAATTAATTGTTTGCTCAAAACATATTCTTTTCTTTGAGAAATAATTTGTTCAGTGGCTTTCACAATATCAATTGCAAATGAGTAGCTTTTATCTTTCAAAATATTTTCGCTCATCTAACTAATTTTATTTTTCATTTTTCACTTTTCAATTAGTTTAATCGCTTCTTTTGCAAAATAAGTGGCAATCAAATCTGCCCCAGCTCTTTTAATGGAAGTCAAGCTTTCCAATATTGCTTTTTCTTCATTTAGCCAGCCCATTTTGGCAGCAGCTTTTATCATGGCATATTCTCCGCTTACGTGATAGGCACTAACGGGAACGTCTACTGCATTTTTTACTTCGCGGATAATATCAAGATAAGCCATTGCAGGTTTTACCATTACAATATCTGCACCTTCTTCAATATCCATCAATGTTTCTTTAATGGCTTCAATGCGATTGCCATAATCCATCTGGTAAGTTTTTTTATCGCCAAAACCCGGGGCACTATCAAGTGCATCCCTAAATGGTCCGTAAAAGCAGGAAGCATATTTGGCGCTGTAGGACATAATGCCTGTTTTTGTAAAATTATTTTGTTCCAATACTTCCCTTATGGCGCCAATTCTTCCATCCATCATATCACTCGGGGCCACAATATCTGCACCTGCAACCGCATGGCTAAGGCTCATTTTTACCAATGCTTCTACAGTAGGGTCGTTTACAAAT
>JAYVZR010000307.1:0-4246 GCA_043783135.1 Ferruginibacter sp.
CATTTTTTTTATTGCGTAAGGCTGGAAACAACACCATTTCGCCAATTTGCATGGATAAATTGTAGTGTTCTTTTTCGTACCCAAATGAACCTGCCATGCCGCAACAGCCACTGGCTATTGTTTGCACAGTATAATTTTTAGGTAGTGATAAAATATCTACTGTGTTGCTAACATTGGATAATGCCTTTTGCTGGCAATGGCCATGTAATAAAATTTGTTTTTCTGCTGTTGTAAACTGGTCGGCTTTTATGTTGCCATTCTTTATTTCTGCTGCTATAAATTCATCAATTAAAAAAACATTTTTACTTAATTCCTTCGCAGCTTCAAACTGGTCGTCATTTGCAAGATCAATATATTCATCCCTGAATGTGAGGATGGCACTAGGTTCTATACCAATCAACGGGGTTTCGTTACTGATAATTTCTTTTAACAAAGCAATATTTTTATTGGCAATTTCCTTACCCTTGCGTATTAATCCTTTGCTAAGCCAGGCCCTGCCGCTTTCTATATGTTTTGGTATAATAACATTGTACCCTAATTTTTCCAGTAATAAAATTGCTTTTATACCAATTGGGGTATCATTATAATTGGTAAACTCATCGCAAAATAAATAAACAGTCTTTGCATTTGAAGAAGCCGCATCCCGGCTCCCGCTGCCCCCCTTCAGGGGGTGTAGCCGGTGTTTTTTATACCAGCTTTGCAAAGTATTTTTATGCATCAATGGCATGGAGCGGTCAATAGCAAAACCGGATATTTTTTTAATAATACTGCCTGTAACTTTATTAGCTATAAAATAATTATACATCCCCGGAAGTATGGCGCCCAATTTAGCAGAGTTGGTAAAATTAGCAATCAGTTTACTTCTAAATGGAACACCATTGGCATCATAATACTGTTGCAGAAATTCAGCTTTCAATTTTGCTACATCAACATTACTGGGGCATTCAGATTTACAGCCTTTGCAGCTCAGGCAAAGGTCCATCACTTCATAAATCTCTTTGTGGTTAAAGCGGTTTGGTTTTGTTGAATTGGTTAAAAACTCCCGTAAAATATTGGCCCTTGCACGGGTAGTATCTTTTTCGTTACGGGTAGCCATATACGAGGGGCACATGGTGCCCCCGCTCAAAGGTGTTTTACGGCAATCGCCGCTGCCATTGCATTGCTCAGCATGTTCCAGTATATCCTGATTATAGTATCTAAAAACAGTTTTAAAAGCAGGTGTTTGCTGCCCCGGAGTATACCGCAGCATACTATTCATTGGCGGCGTATTTACAATTTTATTGGGATTGAAAATATGTTGTGGATCCCATGTTTTTTTTATTTGCTTTAAAAGCTCATAGTTTTTTGGCCCAATCATTTGTTCAATAAATTCACCTCTCAATCTTCCATCACCATGCTCGCCGCTTAATGAACCATTATATTTTTTTACAAGCGAAGCAATTTCCTGTGCAATGGTTTTAAATAATTTATTTCCTTCGGCTGTTTTTAAATTAATGATGGGCCTTAAATGAATTTCGCCTGAACCGGCATGAGCATAATGCACCGCATGTAAATTGTATCTTGTCAATATTTCATTAAACTCCCTGATATAGGCGGGCAGGTCGTTTACATCTACAGCTGTATCTTCAATAACTGGTACTGCTTTCGCTTCGCCGGGCATATTGCCCAATAACCCCAATCCTGCTTTGCGAAGGGTCCATATCTTTTTGGTATCATCACCAAACAATAATGGAAAATGGTATCCAAGGTTGGCAGCACGCATATCTGCTTCCACCGACTTACAAATTTCTGTAATTTCTTCCCGGGTATTTTTTACAAACTCAATTACTAAAATTGCCCCTGGGTCTCCCTTTACAAAAAAACGATTCTTTCGTTGTTCAATATTGTCTTTGGTACATTCCAAAATATAATGGTCAATCAGTTCACTGGCGCTGGGCTTATATTTTAACGCAATTAAATTGGCACGCAAACTTTCATCAATGCTGTTAAAATGTATACACAATAAACCGGTTTCCTTTGGTGGCAATGGAACAACATTCAGTTTTATTTCGGTAATAAAAGCAAGCGTTCCTTCAGAACCTGCAATCAGTTCACAAAAATTAAAATCAGGCATACCTGCAACAAATGGCGCTTTTTCCAGCAACATATCAATGGCATAACCGGTGTTACGGCGTTCCACTGATTTTTTTGGATACTGTTTTCTTATTTCCTGCTGATTATCATAATTGCTTAAAATGCTCCGGATGTTTTTATAAATATTTCCTTCTAAAGTAGTTGCTTCGCATTTTTCGTGAAACTCATCATTGCTAACTTGTTTAAATACCACTTCAGTTCCGTCACTTAAAATTGTTTTTACTTCCAGTAAATGTTCACGGGTACTTCTGTAAATAATGGAGTTGGAACCACAAGAATTATTACCCACCATACCGCCAATCATGGCCCTGTTTGCGGTAGATGTTTCGGGGCCAAAAAATAAACCGTACGGTTTTAAAAACATATTCAATTCGTCTCTTATAACACCGGGTTCCACTCTTACCCATTTTTCCGCTTCATTAAGTTCCAGTATTTTGGTAAAGTTTTTAGATACATCCACAACAATCCCATTACCCACCACCTGACCTGCCAGGGAGGTACCTGCAGTACGGGGTATTAATGATGATTTATTCGTTTGTGCAAACGCTATAAGCGTTTTGATATCCTGTGTTGTTTTTGGAATACTTACTGCTAATGGCATTTCACGGTACGCTGAAGCATCGGTGGCGTACAAAATGCGCATGGTTTCATCTGTAAAAAAATCTCCTTCAATTGAACTGGCTAACAGTTGTAGTTTCTCCTTCATTTCCCAATAATTGTTTTGCTGTAAAATTAGTTGGTTTTGATGATTAAGAAAAGATTGAAACACGGATGACAAAATTTCCGCTGCTGAAAGCCTTTTATATTTGTTACCGGGTTAGCGTAAGTAAAAAAGGAATGTCGAGCTGTGATTATCCCGTGAGTTATCATCCGCCAAAAGACTTTGCTGGTCCTTCAAAAGAAAGATACAGGAGGCAATGAAATCAACTCAGCAGCATCCGCTTACTGGCCGTGTAGATGTTGAAATAACTATTGGCGGCCATGATGAGCAAAGGCAGGACACAAGCAAGGGAGTTTTTGGTTCATTTGCATGCACACTATTTTAGGACCAGACCCTATCGGTTTTATCCATATCAGTTATTTCCGCCTGCTGTGTGTGCAAATGACCCATACAAATGACCGATTGCCCCTTTTCCATTTTAGCAAAGGCATGCTGATAGACTTCCTTATATAGTGCAGCAACACCTTCCGCATAAGGATTTTCACAATCCACAATTACCGGGTAATCGCCCATTCGTAAAAATGGAACAGCCATGCACCAGGCTTTGATAGTAGCTGTCTTATCTTTTATTGGAACAATCAGCTTATCATACTCAATTTGTCCATCTTCTTTTCTTTCCACTATCCCAATGATGTGTATGTTGGATGACTCCAACAGCGGTTTAGGAGACTCCAAACGTGAAGCCGAATCATGATTACCGGCAATGATAATAATTTGTACATCCGGATTAACTTTTACCGCCTGGTTCAGAAATGAATAAAACATTTTTATTGAAGCCGCAGATGGATTGGACAAATCAAATACATCGCCGCTTATGAGTAATACATCTATTTTTTGTTCCTGAATTGTAGTGACTAACCAGTTTAGAAATTGCTGGTGCTCATAGGTTCTGTCGTATTGATGAAACAGCTGGCCTATATGCCAATCTGCGGTATGGAGAAGTTTCATTGTAAACTCATTTTATTTCTTTAACAGTATTTTCAAATATCTCCGGATATTATTGTTGACGTCACCAATACTTAGCAATCATAAAACTATTGACCAAAATCCGTTCGGCATAAAAGAAGGCAAGCCCCGCCTTTTAGGTGAACGGTTTTATGGCTGCTGCTCCTGGTGTTCCCAATAAATAAAAGGAAGTTGATCGTACCTTGATTGTATCGAAATTGTTTGCCACAATTTTGCCATTGCATACCGATGCAATATCGATTATAACTATAGCAAGCTGTTCAGGGCTTTCGTTCAATTTTTATAAGGTTAGCTATAAATATAAGGAAAACAATTGTTTAAATACAATCAGGGTGCATTTAAAATTGTCGTATGGCAGCTACGCTGCTTTTTTAATCAACGCCACCACTTTGTCCCATTGTTTATTCATTGATAGTACCCTTAGAT
>JAYVZR010000308.1:0-4239 GCA_043783135.1 Ferruginibacter sp.
GCTGCAGCAGGCTTTGCCGTTGTAGCTTTTTTTGTAGGAGTTGTTTTTGTTTGTGCATTTACTTGTATGCCTGCTATTGCGAACGCAGCTGTGACTAAAAAAAATTGCTTCATTGTTTTGTTTTAATTTTTATTTATTGTATGTTGATTTTCAAATTAGTGATGTATTACTTCGTAATGCTTTAGTCTTCTCTTATTTCTTTACCAGTAAGGTTTATAAACACATCTTCAAGGTTGGCTGCTTTTACCTGTTTGGGTCTTTCAAATCCATTAGCCACCAGGTCGTCTATCAGTTTATCAGGCGAAGCTAAGGCAATAATTTTTCCTTCGTCTAATATGGCTATTCTGTCGCACAATTGCTCTGCTTCATCCATATAATGAGTGGTAATAATAACTGTGGCGCCTTTTGATTGAATATCTCTGATCAGTTGCCATAAATTACGGCGTGCCTGTGGGTCAAGCCCTGTGGTAGGTTCGTCTAAAAAAACAATTTTCGGTTTATTAATTAAAGTAGTGGCAATAGAAAAACGTTGCTTTTGGCCACCACTTAATTCTTTGTATTTATTCTTTGCTTTATCTTCTAAATTTACCAATCGCAATAATTCCATTGGCTCTACCTGCCTGTTATACAAACCCGCAAATAAATCGATTAGTTCCACCAGTGTTAAGCCAGGGTAAAAGCCAGAAGACTGCAATTGCACCCCAATTATTTTTTTAATATTATCCGGTTCTGCATCAAGGTTCATCCCATCTACAATTACCTGGCCGCTGGTTTTTTGACGCAGGGTTTCTATAATTTCCAAAGTAGTGGATTTACCTGCACCATTGGGCCCCAGCAATCCAAATATTTCCCCTTCATACACCTCAAAAGAAATTCCTTTTACAGCTTCAAAACTACCGTAGTTTTTTTTTAAGTTTTTTACCGAAATAATAGTCTTTTGCATTGGTGTATATTAACTATAAAATTATTTTGCAAATTAAGTGAATTTGATGTGTTGTAAGCCAATTATTGGCATTGTATAAAATAATTAGTGTTTACTTTAACTTTTATATAAGGTATTGCTATGCTTAAACAAATATGGATTTTTGCTTTAAATGAGCAGGAAATGCGACTTTTGCACATCTCTTTAAATCTTAAATTAATTATCAACCTAAATACAAATAAACAAATGAAGGTTTTTAAATTTGGTGGTGCCAGTATCAATAGTATAGAAAGAATACAAAATGTTGCAAAAATTATACAATCATTTACCGGGGAAAAGTTATTGATTATTATATCGGCCATGGGTAAAACTACCAATGCCCTGGAGAAAGTAGCAGAAGCATTTTTTGCCGGTAATAAAGAAGAAGCATTACAATTGTTTCAACAAATTAAGGAAGATCATATCAATATTTTATTTCAGCTTAACCCCCAGCCACTAACAATATTAAACGATTTGTTTACAGAAGTAGAGTGGTTGCTACATGATAAACCGGTACGGGATTATGACTACTACTACGACCAGATTGTATGTTGCGGCGAATTACTAAGCACTGCTATTGTAAGTAATTATTTAAATACCATCACTGTAAAAAATACATGGGTTGATGTAAGGGATATTTTTAGAACAGATGATAATTTTAGGGATGCCACTTTAGACTGGGATTTTACCCAGCAAAAAATTGAGGAAGATATTGTGCCGCTTTTTACAACAACCGATATTATTTTAACACAGGGTTTTATTGGCTCCACTGATGAAAACGAAAGCACTACATTGGGCAGAGAAGGCAGTGATTACACTGCAGCTATTTTTGCTAATATGCTGAATGCAGAAAATTTAACTATTTGGAAAGATGTAGAAGGTGTTATGAATGCCGATCCTAAGTTATTTCCGGAGGCTCAATTTATTGCTGCTTTAAGTTATACTGAAGTAATTGAGATGGCTTATTATGGAGCACAGGTTATTCATCCAAAAACTATTAAACCATTACAAAACAAAGGCATTCCATTACATGTACGCTGTTTTGTAAAACCAACTTTGCCAGGCACTATCATTAGCAATAAACCTGTTTACGACCTGCCGCCTATTATTGTTTTAAAAAATAACCAGGTGCTTATGCAGTTAAATTCAAAAGATTTTTCCTTTGTAGAAGACACCCTTGTAAATAAATTGCACCAGTTGTTTGTAGATATAAAAATAAGGCCCAATCTTTCGCAGAATGGCGCTATTAGTTTGTATTGCTGCATGGATGATAAGCCCGGGAAGATAGAAAAGCTAGCACTGGCAGCAAGCCAATTATTTGATGTACAGGTTCAAAAAGATATTGTATTGCTTACAGTAAGACACTATAATGAAGCCCTTGTAGAAAAATTAAAAGCAGGTAAAATTGAATTATTAAGTCAAAAAACAAAAGAGACTATACAGGTATTAATGAAAACTAATTGAGTTTTTCAATTCGACAAAATCAGAAGCAGGAATGAATAATTTGATATCAAAAGAGTAAAAATATTATCTGTCGATGATATACTGGCCATTTTTATTAATGGTTATTACAGGCAGCTTCTTATTTGCTTCAAAATAATCATAGGCGTCTTTTAAGGAAATGGCAAACTTTTGCAGCGATTGATTTCCTTTGGTGGTTCTTGCCAGGTAATCTAAAGATCTTCTAATATTATATTTTACCGGAAATAGATGCACCGGAATAAAATCCTGTCCGTTTATTTTGGCCTGGCTTGCCAATACATATAATTCTTCAATTGGTGCATCACTGATGGCGATACAACCTGTAGAAACACAATCGCCATGTATATAGATATTGTTACCAGGGTGCAATGAATCGCTTAATATTTTATCCGATGCATTTGGATAATTTAAACCAAGTGCCAAATGATAATTAGTATTTGTTTTAAATTCATTGATATAATAGAAGCCTTCGGGAACCTGGTAATCACCTTCAAAACGTTTGGGACCCATTGAACCGCTCTGCATACATACTTTGTAAGTTTTAAATAACTTAATTGTTTCCTTGTCGTCGGTTTTTACCCAAACTTCCAACAGGCGGTCGTATTTAAAACTGCGGATATAGAGGTCATTGGGTGGCCATTGCAGTTTTTTTTCTTCAAACTGTTTTTTTAAACTGTCTTCTACAGCACTATACACGTCAGATGAATTTCGGGAAGATGCTTGTAAATTAATAAAATTATCCTGGGCAATTGAATAATTGATTGCTATAAAAGCAAACAAAAAAACAATAATAATTTTTATCAAATTGCCCTTCATTTATTTAATAAATTGTTTGTGCGTAGGTAAACAATCACAAAATTATGATTTTTTTTAATGATAGAGTTATTAAAACCCATCAGGAAGGACATTTTTACTTTATAAAGTACCTTACAAAAAATGGTTAATTGAAAAATATTTAATCACATACTGTGTATTTCAAGCAATTATCAATTAAAACAATTACAAATATTCTGTTATAAAAGAATATTTGTAAATAGCTTAAAGATAAAATATCGTTCTTTATATTTTTTCTACAAAAGGTTTTATCAATCGCACATTTATTTTTTCAATATTTTTTCAATAATAAATGCCCCTACTTTTTTGCCTTGTGCTGCACCTGCATCTACGCCTGAGCGGTAATGGATACCCCCGTAAACGCGGCTCATGGATGCTTCGGCGGCGGCCTCCTGAAATGAATTAAAGTGGCGCTGCATACCAATATACCTAAGATCGCTGGTATCCTGAAAAGAAAAATTATCGCCATACAGATAAGCCAATACAGAAGAAGCGGATGCGGTAATAGTACTGTGTCCACTGGTATATTCGGGAAATGGTGGCGTTTGTAAAAAAGGCAACCAGGTTTTGTCCATCCAGTCATCTATAACAGTTACCGGCCTTATAACAGCAGACCTGTATTTTTCATCCCAGCATGCAATAAACGCATCAAATAAAGCTATTGAAGTCATTGCATAACCCTGTGCAATTTTTACAACATCTGCATTTGTTTTCCTGGCTGCAATGGCTGCAATGCCCATCCAATGCCCACCCGGAGTAATTTTTTTATTGCCAAACATCATGTGGCCTGCGTGTTCTATTACAAAAGGATTGTCATCCCAGTAACGGGCAATTGTCTTTTGCTCTTCTGTTAAATTTTTTGCAATGGTATAAACCTCCTTTGTGTTTTTGTAAAATACACTATTTGTATCTTTACTAAATTGTGGTGGTGGCGGTGGTGCAAATTGAGCACAGGAATCAAG
>JAYVZR010000309.1:0-4234 GCA_043783135.1 Ferruginibacter sp.
ATTTTCGCCATGAACATCTGTCAATTTGGCTAAGAGTGAGAAGGAGTCTGCTATCTGGTAATTATCCATACCCAAATGTAAAACGATTTTTTATAATTAATGCTGTTATTTCAAAAGCAGGACAAACAATCAGACTATTTAAAGATTACTGTATTGCAAAAAAATTATCTGATAGTTGTATAAATAAAAAAGTCCCGGCAACTTGCCAGGACTTTCGTATTAGTTTCGCTTTTAAAAAAGCAAAGCTTACTTCTTTTTGGGAGCAGCTTTTTTTGCAGGAGCAGCTTTCTTTGCAGGAGCAGCTTTTTTTGCAGGAGCAGCTTTTTTTGCAGGAGCAGCTTTCTTTGCAGGAGCGGCTTTTTTTGCAGGAGCAGCTTTTTTTGGAGCAGCTTTTTTTGCAGCTTTTTTTGCAGTTGCCATGTTCTTTTAAATTTAATTGGTTAGTAAATAATACTTAAAAGTAAAAACATTTTTCAATCTTCCAAAAAAAACTTTAGTTTTTTTATGCAGTAGCCTCAATTGCATTCACAGAAATAAAACTTTTATCACCTTTTCCTTTCTTAAATTCTACCACTCCATCGGTCAATGCAAAGATGGTAAAGTCTTTTCCAACTCCAACATTTTTACCAGGATGATAAACTGTACCGCGTTGACGAACGATGATGTTACCGGCAATAGCAGGCTGCCCGCCATAAATTTTTACACCTAATCTTTTGCTTTGCGAATCACGGCCATTCTTAACCGAACCTTCGCCTTTTTTATGTGCCATTTTTTTACATTTTAATTTTTAAGTTTCAAGTATTATGTTTAAGTCTTTTGTAAGTAATTTTTAAAGGCTTACCTGCATATAACTTTTAACTTATTACTTTCTTACTAAGCAATATCAATCACTTTAATATGAGTATAGTGAGTACGATGTCCGTGCTTTTTACGAAAACCTTTTCTTCTTTTCATTTTAAAAGCAATCACTTTATCGCCTTGTATAAGGTCGCTAATGATTTCTGCCTTTACTACCGCTTTTACATTGTTACCAATTGTAAGTGAACCTGCATTGTCTGTGAGAAGAACTTCTGAAAACTCTACTTTATCACCACTTTTACCTTCAATGTGCGGTACATACAGGCTATCGCCTGCTTTAACTTTAAACTGCTGACCAGCTATTTTTACTACTGCTAACATAATACCAAAATTTAGGACAGCAAAGGTAAGGGAAATACAATTGATTTGACTATTTTATAGCAAGGATTTTTGCTAAAAACTATAACAAGCAGCTGTTTTAACCATTTCGGCTTCAAATTAACCTAAAAACTGCCTGAACAGTTCTGAACAGTCACTTAAAAAAGAAAGGCATTATATTCGCTTTTAGTTATGAAATATGTAGTTTTTGTATTAAAAGCCCTTTTTTCACTATATGGTTTAGTGGTTTTTATTGTAATCATGCTACTGCTTTTTCCTTTTGTAGTGATGGCTTCTTTTTTGGGGAAGGTAAGAGGAGGTAATTTGATTTATAAAATCTGCCAGTTATGGGCGGATGTGATTTTTGTGTTATGGGGAATTTTTCATAAAAATTACTTTGAAGTGCCACATGACATCAGCAGGCAATATGTTTTTGTTTTTAATCATGTCTCTTACCTGGACATTCCTGTTATACTAAAGGTGATACGGAAACAACATTTTAGAGTTTTGGGCAAGGCTGAAACCGCAAAAATTCCTGTATTTGGTTTTTTTTATAGAAATGCCGCTGTAATGGTGGAAAGGTCGGATGCTAAAAAAAGAGTAGCCAGCGTATTGCAATTAAAAAGCGTTATAAGAAAAAATATATCTGTAGTAATTGCACCTGAGGGAACTTTTAACATGACACATCATCCATTAAAAGAATTTTATAATGGGGCTTTTAAAATAGCCATCGAAACACAAACACCCATTAAGCCGGTTTTATTTTTAGATACTTTCGACAGGATGAATTACAAAACTATATTATCGCTTACACCCGGAAGATCAAGAGCCATTTACCTGGAAGAAATAAGTGTAGTGGGATTAACAATTAAGGATGTACACAGCCTTAAGGAAAAAGTATATAAATTGATGGAAGAAAAACTGATTTATTATAAGGCAAGCTGGATACAACCAAGCTGAAGTTGATAATAAATTCCGGGGAGGTTCTTACTATTGCATTTTTGTATTTAGTGAATAATTGAAAAATATTGAGTAAAGAAAACGAAATAATATTTGGTAACGACATACCTACTGCACCAGTGATGTTTGCAGAGGTTATATTGCCTTTGGCATTACCGGTAACCTATACTTATTCGGTACCGTCAATTTTTGAAAAAAAAATTCAGCCTGGTTGCAGGGTAGAAGTAGTGTTAGGAAAAAATAAGCGCTATGCCGGTATCATCAAATTGCTTATTACTACGGCTCCTCCATACAATACAAAAGAAATTTTAAATGTATTGGATGATGACCCGGTTTTATATCGCCAGCAACTACAGTTATGGAACTGGATGAGTACTTACTACATGTGCAGCGAAGGAGAAGTAATGGCAGCAGCCTTACCGGCTCATTTTAAATTAAGCAGCGAAACTATTTTATTGTTTAATGAAGATTACGGAGATGATTTTTCTGATTTAAACAACGAAGAGTACATGGTGGCTGAAGCATTGCTTATAAAAAAGCAATTGAACCTAACAGAAGTTCAGCAGGTATTAGACATTACGCATGTTTACCCGGTTATAAAAAAACTGATAGACAAAAAAGTCTGTATTGTTTGGGAAGCACTGAGCGAACGGTACAAAAGCAAGAAAGAGAATTTTATATTGCTTAACCCACAGTATGAAGACGAAGAGAAAATGGGAGAGTTGTTAAATAACTGGAGCAAGGCACCCAAACAGATGGAACTGTTGTTAAGTTACCTGCATTTAATAAAAACTACAGGAGAGGTTACCCAAACAGAGCTTTTAAAAAAATCAGGGGCTACCGCTGCACAGTTAAACGGTTTGGCAGAAAAGAAAATTCTGGTAATAGAAAAACGAAGTATTGACCGGATTAAAGTTTTGCCAAAAGCAATGCAGGTAGAGTTTGAATTAAGTTTATCACAGCAGGTGGCCTTACAACAGGTGCAGGAAAGTTTTAAAAATAAAAATGTTTGTTTATTGCATGGGGTAACCAGCAGTGGTAAAACACAGATTTATATTAAGCTGATTGAAGAATTTTATAAACAGGGCAAACAGGTTTTATATCTTTTGCCGGAGATTGCCCTTACAGCACAGATGATACGGCGTTTACAATTGCACTTTGGTGGCAATATTGCTATATATCATTCTAAATTTAATAACAATGAAAGAGTTGAACTGTGGAATAAAATAAAAACGGGTGAAATAAGAATCATCCTGGGGGCAAGGAGCGCCCTCTTCCTGCCTTTTAAAGACCTCGGGTTAATAGTAGTGGATGAAGAGCATGACCCATCCTTTAAACAGCAGAATCCTGCGCCAAGATACAATGCAAGGGATGCGGCAGTTTTTTACGCTTCTTTATTTAATGCCCATGTTCTGTTGGGTAGTGCAACTCCTTCAATTGAAACTTATTTTAATGCTAAAAAGGGTAAATATGGTTTGGTAGAATTGAATGAACGTTTTGGTGGTATTAATTTACCCACCATTGAAATAATCAACACAAGGCAGGTGGCACAAAAAGGTAAAGTAATGCTTTCGCCACAGTTAAAAGAGGCCATTGAAAAAACAGTAGCTGGCGGCAAGCAGGTAATTCTTTTTCAAAACCGTCGTGGCTACTCGCCTTACCTTATTTGCGGCACCTGTGGATATTTACCCCAATGTAAAAACTGCGATGTAACCTTAACGCTTCATAAATATTCCAATAAATTACATTGCCATTATTGCGGTACTACTTACCCCAAAATAATTACCTGCCCGGCCTGCGGATCTGTAAACTGGATAGAGAAAAATTTTGGTACAGAAAAAATTGAGGAAATGATAGAAGAGCAATTTCCTCAATTAAAAGTGGCGAGGATGGATGTGGATTCGGTAAGAGGAAAATCGGCGCATGATAATTTAATTAAGATGTTTGAACAGCATCGGATAGACGTACTGGTAGGCACACAGATGGTAGTAAAAGGCCTTGATTTTGAAAAGGTAAGCCTGGTGGGCATTTTAGATGCAGATGGATTGTTGAGCTTTGCAGATTTCAGGGTAAATGAAAGAGCCTTTCAATTGATGGA
>JAYVZR010000310.1:0-4232 GCA_043783135.1 Ferruginibacter sp.
TTTATCCATAGTTATATTGTTTGTGTGGTAACTACAACATAACTAAAAAGGGTGGCTTTCTTAGCTCACCCTTTAATTATTTTTGTCGGACAACAATGAAAAAATATAATTGTTACGGAATGCCATTACCGGCTTCTGATAGATAATATTTGCAGTTTATAAATCGTTATTTTTGAGAAACTTTTTGTAAGATGCAGTTCAGCACCTTGCCCATATAAATAATTTGTTACAATCTATGGCTAGTATTTTAATCATCGACGACGAAAAAGCAATACGCAAAACTTTATCAGAAATCCTTAGTTACGAAGGGTACAAAATTGATGAAGCAGCGGACGGGGAAGAAGGCATAAAAAAATTTAGCAACGCTGCCTATGATGTTGTGCTTTGCGATATTAAAATGCCAAAACTGGATGGCATTGAATTTTTAGAAAAGGCAAGAGAAATTAACGCTGATGTTCCGGTCATTGTTATAAGCGGGCATGGTAATATAGATGCTGCAGTAGAGGCCGTTAAAAAAGGAGCTTTTGATTATATCAGTAAACCACCTGATCTTAACCGGTTATTGATAACATTGCGCAATGCCTTAGATAAGCAAACCCTGGTTACCGAAACAAAAGTGCTAAAACGCAAAGTGGCAAAAGTGCAGGAAATGGTGGGTGATAGTATCGGCATTAAAAAAATAAGAGATACCATTGAAAAAGTGGCTCCCACAGAAGCAAGGGTACTTATTACGGGCGATAATGGTGTAGGCAAAGAATTGGTAGCAAGATGGATACATGAAAAAAGCAACCGTAATACCGGCCAGATGGTAGAAGTAAATTGTGCGGCAATACCAGGTGAGTTAATTGAAAGCGAATTGTTTGGCCACGAAAAAGGTTCTTTTACATCTGCTATAAAACAACGGATAGGTAAGTTTGAACAGGCAAACGGTGGCACTATATTTCTGGATGAAATTGGCGATATGAGTTTAAATGCACAGGCAAAAGTATTACGTGCTTTGCAGGAAGGAAAAATTACCCGGGTAGGCGCCGATAAAGACATCAATGTAGATGTAAGGGTGATTGCCGCTACAAACAAAGACCTGTTAAAAGAGGTAGATGAAAAAACATTCAGGTTAGATTTATACCATCGGCTGGGAGTTATTATTGTACATGTACCTTCATTGAATGAACGCCGGGAAGACGTTCCCTTATTGGTAGATTTTTACATTGAAAAAATTGCTGGTGAATATGGGCAGCCAAAAAAAACAGTAGATAAAAATGCCATGGAATTACTGACCAATAATAACTGGACGGGTAATATCAGGGAATTAAGAAATGTGGTAGAGCGCCTTATAATTTTATCCGGAAAAAATATTACGGCAGAAGATGTAATAAATTATGTTATATCAAAAAAATAATTTGTCAGGAAGCTGTTTGAGTTAATTAGAATTATAAGTTTATAGAATTGGGCTAAAGCCCTACGAAGTTTTTTATTATTTACCCCGGCGTTAATGCCGGGGTAATAATAAAAACAAAATACCCGGGCTTTAGCCCAATAAGGTATATAAAAAAATAACTCAAATAGCTTCTATGTCTTTAAAGCAGCTGTTGAAATGTGTCAATTCAATAATTTAAAAATATGAAACCCGCCCATTTGAATACTTATTATCAGCATTTTAAATAGTTATGAAAAAAATTTATTGTATCAGCGGATTGGGGGCAGATGAAAGGGCTTTTTCCAACTTAAAAATTGATGGTTATGAATTGGTTTACCTGCCATGGTTACAACCATTGGAAAAAGAAACAATTAAGCAGTATGCAAAAAGGATGAGTGCCTGTATTAAAGAAGAAAACCCCGTATTGATAGGGCTTTCATTTGGGGGTATGCTGTGTATTGAAATTGCAAAATTTTTACCCGTGCAAAAAATTATTATCATATCCAGTATAAAATCAACAATGGAATTACCAGGATGGATGAAGCGTTCGGGCAAACTCAGGCTTAATAAATTTTTCTCCATGAGGGCTTATAAAATACTGGAGCCAATACAGAACAGGATACTTGGTGTAAGCACTCCTGATGAAAAAGCAATGATACGCAACTACCGGCGGAAGGAACATATTGTTTATACCAACTGGGCGGTTAATGAAGCCATTAACTGGCGCAATAACTGGCAGCCGCCTGAACTTTTTCATATACATGGTGATAATGATAAATTGTTTCCTATTAAAAATATTACGCCAACCCATATTGTGGAAGGAGGGGGGCATTTTATGATTATGAATAAGGCAGAGGAAGTAAGCCGTTTTATTAATTTGGTATTATAATGCAAGTTTACCTGCCACGCATTACATTTTAGCTATATTTTAAATGTTGTATTTCTTATCTGACAATTCTGCAAAGCATTTATAAAAAGACTTTGAGTGTATCCATAACAGTTTTACTGTTAAACATTTCAAAACATTTTTTGCATAAAACCTTATCAACAGTTTAATTATGGTATTTTTGGCACTTATAAAAATTTACTTATGAGTATTGGCTGGATTATTTTTATTGTTGCTGCCATAGGCTGGCATATTGGTTTATATGCGATGTTTAAAAAAGCAGGCATAGAACCATGGAAAGCATTGGTTCCATTTTATAATACCTGGTGCATGGTACAAAAAATGAAGCTGCCATTAATCTGGTTTTTTTTACAACTTATACCTATTGCCGGCCAGTTTATTACCATCTGGATCACTATTAAATTTGTTGAACATTTTGGCCGTTTCGGATTCTGGCATCATGCAGCAACAGTATTAGTACCTTTTATTTATTTCCCATACCTGGGCTATTCAAAGAATGAAAAATATGCAGGTGCCCTTGTTGTAAATAATTATAAAAAATCAGCCGCAAGAGAATGGATAGATGCGGCCGCTTTTGCAGTAGTAGCGGCAACGCTTATACGCACTTTTGTTTTTGAAGCATATACTATTCCAACTCCTTCTGAAGAAAAGACTTTACTGGTATCTGATTTTTTGTTTGTTAGTAAATGGACCTATGGGCCACGTATTCCTAACACACCCATAGCAATGCCATTTGTGCATCATACCATGCCGCTTGTTAATGCAAAAAGTTATTTGGAATGGATTCATATACCTTATACAAGGTGGTTTGCCAGCCCTGTTAAAAGAAACGATGCGGTGGTATTTAATTTCCCCACTAACGATACATTGATAAACGATCCTATTGTAGATGGACAGCAGCAGTTTGGTTCTCAAACTACCTATTACCAGGAGATCAGGGACGAAATGACCATCGGTCATTTAACGGAGCAAAAGGCCAGGGAAGAAGTATGGAACAAGTACGGGGATATGATTATTACAAGGCCGGTAGATAAAAGAGAAAATTTTATTAAACGCTGCGTAGGCATTGCCGGCGATACAATACAGGTTGTAAATGGATTGTTGATGATTAATGGAAAGCCGCAGGATTTTTTCCCCCAGGCACAACGCTATTATAAAATTACTACTCCGCCAAATTCGCCGGAACTGGACAAAGAAACGCTTGAACCAATGGGTATACACGCCCGTCCGGAGCAAAGGGATATTCAGCAGGTGGGTAACAACCTTTACCTTGTAAATATTACCAACGAAGAAAAGGTGCACCTGACCCTGCCTGCAGGTTACACCGTTTCGGATTATATGGCGCCGATAGAAAACAGGCTGTTTCCTTATTATGACACAGTCAATAAATGGACTGCCGATAACTATGGCCCTTTGTGGATTCCTAAAAAAGGGGCAAGTGTTGAACTAACACCCGATAATTATATCCGTTACGAACGTTGCATAAGAACTTACGAAGGCAACGAGTTTGAAAATAGAGGAGATAAATTTTTTGTAAATGGCAAAGAAGCTACCAGTTATATTTTTAAAATGAATTACTATTGGCTAATGGGCGATAACCGCCACAACTCATTAGATAGCCGCTATTGGGGCTTTGTACCTGAAGATCATGTGGTGGGTAAAGCTTCCCTGATTTGGTTTAGCTGGGAGAATGGCCCAAGATGGAAAAGATTATTCCGCTGGATAAAGTAACCGTTATTGATATTTAATCGTAATTTCAAAATATAGAACATCCTCCTTATAGAAATATAAGGAGTTTTTTTATTGTAGAAGCTGTCTAAAAAGAATTTTCATTTGCCATCTTGAGGTTGGTGGGACACCAACTCGGCTAACCGCTGTGGCCGGTGTCCCCACCGGCCACTTCTTAAG
>JAYVZR010000311.1:0-11199 GCA_043783135.1 Ferruginibacter sp.
GGTGGTGATTTTACCACCCGTGACAGTACCACGCAAAACTGCTGCATCACCACTGATGGAGGCAAAACATTTTCTATACCGGTTACAGCTCCACATGGCTACCGCAGTTGCGTAGAGTGGCTGGAAAAATCAAACTGGATAAGCTGTGGATTAAATGGTGTTGATATCAGTAATGACGAAGGAAAAAACTGGAACTGGATAAGTAAAACAAGTTTTAATGTTTGCCGCAAAGCGAAGAAAGGAACTGCGGTATTTTTTGCTGGTGGTGGAGGAAGGGTTGGGAAGTTGGTGTATTGAGAAAACTTATTGCCATTGTAATGTTTTTGATAAACGCCTGACATAATGAATGACAAAATTATTTAGTATTTTACATTTAAAATAACACAAAATGAAAAGAGATAAAGTGATGAATATTGTAAAGGAGTTTCCGAAAGAATTTGAACTGGAAAATCTTTTTGAAAAACTTGTTTTTGTAGAAAAAGTGGAAAATGGTTTGATACAATTGAAAAAAGGAAAGACGGTGACTCATGAAAAAGTAAAGGAAATTGTAAAGAAATGGTAGCCGCCTGCTGCCAAATAGTAGTCAACATAGTTTTCAAAATCATTTTTTTGTTCCTTCAATCCGTAATTTTAATAAATCATTTAATGACCAAATTATTGCTTAATGAAAAAGATTGATAAACCCGTAAACCACTACCCTTCTTTTTACAAGATGTATATGAATTGTGTTCCCAACGACGGGGAACTGATACAGCATTTAACAGCCATCATTCCGGAAACAGAGACTCTTCTATCTTCCCTTTCACCACAGCAGTTGTTGTTCAGGTACAGTGAGGGTAAGTGGACCATTAAAGACATTGTACTGCACCTTGCAGATTGTGAACGGGTAATTATTTACAGGGCAATGAGGTTTGCAAGGGCCGATACAACCAACCTGCCTGGCTTTGATGAAGATCTTTTTGTATCCAATGCAAGGGCCAATACCAGGGATATCAGCAACATTATGGAAGAACTAAAAGCTTATCGAAATGCCAGCATTTGCTTTATAGAATCTTTAGATAATGAATCGCTGGACAGGTCTGGCACTGCAAACAATTTTCCATTAACAGCCCGCCTGCTGGTGAATCACTTGTATGGCCATCACCGGCATCATCTTAATATAATCAATGAACGCTATTTGCCGGCTTTGGCGGCAATGGCATAATAACTGTGACTATATTGTTAAGGCTCAAATACCATTGACTGTAAAAATAAATTTTCACTCCTTTAAAAATTAATCACTTTGAAAAAAATTATTCAAACACTTTTTATACTGATGATTGCCGTGACAGCAAATGCACAGGAAAAAAACATCCGGCTGATTGTACGTGGGGATGACATGGGTTATACGCATTCTGGAAATGAAGCCCTGATAAAATGTTACAAGGATGGTATTGAGACTTCTATTGAAGTATTGGTGCCCTCGCCGTGGTTCCCTGAAGCTGTAAAGCTCTTACAACAAAATCCCGGTGTAGATGTGGGTGTTCACCTGGCACTTACCAGCGAATGGGAAAATATAAAATGGCGGCCCTTATCAAATGGCGCCAGCCTCAGGGACAGTAATGGTTACTTCTATCCCATGATGAACCCTAATAAAAATTATCCCGGACAGTCATTAATGGAAAATCATTTAACGCTGGCAGAAATTGAAAAAGAATTTCGTTTGCAGATTGAACTGGCTTTAAAACTAATACCCCGTACCAGTCATATTTCTTCGCATATGGGCTGCACCAATCTGAATGATGAAGTAAAGGCGCTTACAAAAAAACTAGCTAAAGAATACAAGATTGATATTGACCTTGATGACTACATGGTGAACCATGTGGGCTATGATGGGCCATCCAAAACAGGGGAAGAAAAAATTCAGGGTTTCCTAAAAATGCTCAACAAACTGGAGCCGGGAAAAACTTATTGGTTTATAGACCATCCCGGTATTGATAATGAAGAATTAAAAGCAGTGTATCATATCGGCTATGAGCAGGTGGCAGCAGACAGGCAGGGAGTAACGGACTTGTTTACCAATGAAAAAGTAAAAGCGTTGATAAAAGAAAAAGGAATTAAACTGATAGGATATAATGGGCTTGTTGAAACTAAAAAATAGAATAAGCATTTTTGTATAACAGATTAAAAAATTGAAAACCCTTTTAACGCTCATATAAACTAATTGCTTTCCCAATTTTAATTTCAAGTGTTACTGAAATTATTGAATAGCAATATCTTTATAAGCAACTCCTATCTTTATACAGCAACGAATTTAATAATTCCCTTAAACCACAAAAAATGAAAAGAACATTCTCTTCCCGGTTATTGATTGTATTGTTTGCAGCCGTAAGCTTAGCAGCCTGCAGCAAAAGCAATCCAGCTCCAGTAAACAGTACACCAGGTGCTACGGCAACTTTTGACGGTGCTGAAAAAACATTTACGCAAAGCAGTATTGCATCAAAGTCAGATCTTGGCTAGGGCACATGGTCCCTAACTAATATAGCTGCTTCATCATCTGAAACACTCTCAATTTCACTTTGGTCAGAGAAAGATGATTTTGCTGCCGGCAAAACCTATGGGATTTCTGCATTAGGAGGAACAACTTACAATACCTTGACCTTTGGCCCAACATCAGGTTCAGAAGAATGGTTCTCAATCTATCCTTATGCAACCGTACCTGAAAGCTTTACCTGCACTATCACTGAAGTAGCCAGCGATTACATAAAGGGAACATTTTCGGGTTCAGTGTATAAAAATGCAGGCCCGCCTGCTTTAAAAAAGGAAGTTACCAAAGGCACATTCTATGCAAAGTTTATATAAACTTTGCAGAAATGAAATAATTACCGTTAAAAGAAATCATGAGTCATTTTTTGCTTTATTGCCTATAAAATGATTTGATATGAAAGAATCGTTTTTGCCATTATTAGTTTTGCATGCCAGCACATCCTGGTACAACAGCTTTACTAAATGCCCGAAGCATTCAGCAGAGCAGCATCAGTACTTTTGGAAATTTAAATGGTGTAAAAAATGCGGGTGTTAAACCCAATCAAACAGCCAAGGGCCATGCCTTTGAAGATTTAAATGCAGGTCAATCAAAAATATTATTGAATGTGCAAGGGTGCTGGTATTATTCAGCGCATGTGGTTTACTGTGCCAAACAGATCGCCTGAAATGTTGCGTAGTATACGGCTTTAAGGAATCAGAACATGATGATGCATTTATACTAACATATCGGAGGATAAACACGTTAATAAATATTGATAAAACACTATTGCAAATTAGAAATATAATTATCATTTTTACATCAGGTAATAAACGCTGAAAATTCAGTAGCACTACCATCACCCTTCCCCCGATTCCGCAATTTTTTAATATGCCTGTAAGCACCCGGTTTTGAATGAAACCGGAAGGCCGATTGAATTCCGGTGACACAGATCAAATTCCCTCTGATTAACTGCAAAAGTTTTAAGTAACGCTAAACCTGCATAAATGAATAATTACCCACCCGCTCCCTGGGAAAATCTTGAATACGGATCTTCGTTGGTAAATATATCTGTAAAAGGAAATGATATTTATATTATCAGCGACCTTCACATTGCTGCTGGTTTAAACGCAAGCAGTAATTATGAAGGCACCGAGAATTTTTTTGCAGATGATTCTTTTGTCCGGTTTCTTGATCACCTGCAAAGAAAAAAAACTTCTTCAAAAGCAGTACTCATCATCAATGGCGACTTTATTGATTTTTTAAGAATTGTAAACATCCCTGTTTCTGAAGAAGATTTTATTGCATGGCAAAAGATGCTGCAAGTTGTGGGTATCAATAAATCTATTTCTGAATTAAAACAAAGCATTGTGAAAAAAGAAATAACCTACGGGCTTAAAACACACAATTTTAAATCGGTATGGAAATTAGATATCTGTATCCGTGGCCATTCAAAATTATTTCAACGGCTTGCTCAATGGCTTAGCGATGGCAATAATCTTATTATTACAAAAGGAAATCATGATCTGGAATGGTATTGGAAGGAAGTACGCAGTTATCTCCAATACTGGCTGGGCAATTATATTGCAAAACAAAAAGGCGCCAAAACAGAAGACATAATTTCAACAATAATTTTACCTCAAACATTATTTATTGACGATTCATTGGTAGTTGATGATAAAATTTTTGTAAAGCATGGGCACAGTTTTGAAAATATGACCAGCGTAAAAGGAGATCCGCTGATTGGTAACAAAGAAGAATTAAACATTCCTTTTGGCTCTTTCTTTAACCGCTATCTTATCAACCGTATTGAACTCTCCTATCCGTACCTCGATAATGTAAAGCCCACCCAAAATATTCTGCTGGTGCTGTTCCGGGAACGTTTTCCTTTTGCTATAATGATGCTGTGGCGGTATCTGTGGCTTATGTGGCTGCTTATTCAAAAAAAGATTTTCTGGGAAACACTTAAATATCTTTTCACTTTCTTATTAATTATAGTTATACCAGTTGGCATCACCGCATATGCAATATTACACAACAGGCCATTGCCAACAGCAACTGAGAGTACTACTCCCTTTATCGTTAAACAATTGCTTTCCGTTGGCAAAAACCTGGGCTTTCTTTTTTTATCTTATGTTTTTGCAAGAATTATGACAGCCGTAAAACTTAAGGGGCCAAATAGTTTTTATGCCGATGCACAGAATATTTTTAATACAAACGACCAAATAGAGATTGTTACATTCGGCCACACTCATAACCCTGAGCAGATAAGTGACCATAACAAATGGTATTTTAATACAGGCACCTGGATACCTATTTACGAAAGTACTTCTTCGGATGTGCGTATGGATAAAACCTATACTTTTTTACAAATCAGCAAAGATGAAAAAGGTGATTTTAAACCTATGCCTCTACAGCGCTGGAACGATGATGCACTGCGTGATGATGCACTTTCCTTAAATGAAAAAAAATAAAATCATACACCATGAAACGAATTATTTTTTTCCTTTTTATTATGGCCACTGTTTGCCAACAGTATGGCTGCAGCTCATTTGAAAAAGCCGGCAAGAGCCTGGGAACCGGCCTCGACAGTTCTTCAAAATCTATTGGAAAAAATGTGGTCGCAGGCGTACAACAGCAACTCGCAGATTCTCTGTTCAGGGAAAATTTGATAAAGATGCTTGATTCTATAATCAGCAGCGCCGGGGCAAGTGCAAACAAAACGCTTGTGAGCCTCCGCGACTCTTTATTAAGTGATAAATGGCAGGTGTTTGCAAGACAGCTGGCAGACGAATTAACCGGCAGCAAAACAAACAGTAATGTGGCTGCATTAATGGAAACTGCTGCAGGTGAGGATACAAGAAAAAAAATAAAGCTTCTGATTGCCGATGCGATGAGCAGCATTTTTAATGACAAAACCAATGCCCGTATAGCAGCTATCAGGGAAGAATTGCTCGGTGCAAAAACAAAGGATGATATCGCCAACATACGCAATGAACTGCTTAATGAAAAAACAAACATGGCAATAAAAGCAATTGTGGATACTGCGATGCTTACAATTGCTTACAGAATGAAGCATGATGTAAAAGATGCGGTAAATGAAAATGCCTCCTTCATCCAGAAGTATGCCGGCAGATTATTGCTTTTAGCAGGCGCCATTGCATTGGCCATCATCATTGTTATCTGGATGAACCGGCAGAAATATTTAAAATTAGTAACTGTGTTAACATCACAGATCAACAATATCCCCGATAAAAACGTATATGATGATTTAACCAGCCGAATTAAAGACCGTGCCGTGCAAAGCGGCGTAGAGCCTGTGCTGCGAAAGGTGTTGGCCGAAAACGGCATCCTTGGGTAGCTGTAAAACATATAAGCCATTTACTGAGAGCTCCCGTATTTCTTTTTAAAATAAAAATAAAACGGCACACCACTAAGCACCAATGCCAGGCCAGCTAAAGATTGCAGCGGTTGAACCATTAAAGTATTTGCAATAAGTGCGACAGAAAATAAAATAATAACAACCGGCAATACCGGGTAACCAATAACTTTTGAAGTGATGGTGCCTTTTCGTTTCATACGAATGAGCCCCCAGCCAAGCAATAAATAAAAAAAGAATCCTGCAAAAATTACCAGGTTGGTGAGTATATCAAATGTGCCCGTCAACACAAGTACAATGCTCCACAACATGGACCAGATGAGTGATACATAAGGGGTGCGAAAAACAGGATGTACATTGGCTGCTTTTTTAAAGAAAAACTTTTCCTGCGCCATACGGAAATATATCCGCGGATACACAATGATGCATGCGTTTAAGGCACCAAAAGTACTTACCATAATTAGTACTGAAATTACAATGGTTCCGGTTTTGCCCATTAATGCACCGGCCACAACCGCAGCAGCAATATTGTTCTGGCCAATGGCTGCCAACTGGTTTAAAGGCAGCACCTTCATATAAGTGTAATTCAATAAAACATACAGCGTCATCGCTATACCAACCCCCGCAATAATTGCAATAGGTACATTTCGTTTAGGGTCTTTTATTTCACCAGTCACAAAACTAATATTCGCCCAGCCATCGTAGGCCCAGAAGGCACTGAGCATGGCGCCAAATAAAGCACTGAAAAGAGCAGTGGCAGAATAGTGAACATTGGCTGTTGCATTTGCTTTTTCAACAACAGCCGGGTTTGAATAAATCAACCCAAATACAATCAGCATAAGGATGCCAGAAATTTTTGCGGTAGTTACAATATTATTTAACACACCACCCTTTTTCGTACCACGGCAATTGACCCAGGTAAGCAAACAGATAAAAATTACTGCAACAATTTTTACACCCGAACTGGTAAAAGGAAAAATAAAATTACCGATAGAAATATCCTGCATTGATTGCAATGGATCTGGCAGGTGCACCAGCGTATTCAATGATTGAGCAAACACAAAAGCTAAAGCCGCAATAGAGCCACTGCCAAGGATTGTAAAAGCTGTCCATCCATATAAAAAAGAAAAAAAGGTGCCCACAGAAAGGCGCAGGTATTCGTACACACCACCAGATGCCGTTGTAGTGGTAGCAAGGCCTGCCAGCATAAAAGCACCCAACATGGTAAAGATACCGGCAATGATCCATGCCGATAAAATATACGGCTCACTCATTAATGTGGCCGACATGGGTGCAATTTTTTTAAATACGCCCGACCCAATCATAATGCCCGCAACCAGCAAGATACCTGTGGGCAAACCAAGTACCCTCTTTAAAGGAATTTTTGTTTTGTCTGTTAAATCAATTTCTTGTTCGTCTGGTTCAATACCGTCTTTTAGCATGTTTAGCTAATTTAAAAGCCTTATAAAAGCAAAGAACTTTGAATAAACTTCGGTGCTTCTCTTTTTTTTGATGCCTGTTCAAAAGCATAGGCCATTGTAATGATGTCTGCCTCCTTATAAGCGCCTGCAATAAACGAAAAACCAAGCGGCAGTTCATGAAGTTTACCCATCGGCACGGTTATATGAGGATAACCGGCCATAGCTGCGGGCGGGCAAAAATAAAAGCCTGTATCGTAATCGCCATTTACAAGATCAATGCAACATGCAGGGCCAATACTGGTACCGCAGATAGCATCCAGCTGGTGTTTGTTCATCATATCATCAATTACTTTTTTGGAACTGGTAGATTTCTTTAATGCATCTGTATATTCTTTACTATCTAACCCTCCTTTTGCCTCACAGGTCTCCAGTATTTCCTGTTTAAAATAAGGCATTGCCTTGGCTTCGTTCTGTTTGTTGAATGCTATCACCTCGGCCAATGTTTTTACTTTGGCATTTGCGGTAGAAAGATATTTGTTTACCCCATCTTTAAACTCGTACTGTAAAACCGTCAGTTCGCCGGAAGAAGCCTCAGTACAGGCTTTTATCAATTCCACTTCTACAATAATAGCTCCCTGCTTTTTCAATAATTCAATGGAAAGTTTATACAAAGCAACAACACCTTCATTACCTTCAAGGAATTTTTTTTCAATTCCGAGCCGCTTACCTTTCAACCCATTTGTATCAAGAAATTTGGTATAATCTTTTTGTGCTTTTCCATTGCTTTCACTGGTTACAGCATCTGCTGCATCAATGCCTGTTAATACACTTAATAATATAGCCGCATCTTTTACTGTTCTTGCCATTGGCCCGGCAGTATCCTGCGTTGCAGAAATAGGAATAATACCACTGCGGCTTAATAAACCAACTGTTGGTTTTATACCAACAATACCACAAAAGGATGCAGGCGCTATTACTGATCCATCTGTTTCTGTGCCGATTGCCACTGCACAAAGATTGGCCGCCACCGATGCCCCTGAACCAGAACTGGAGCCGCTGGGATTGCGGTCGAGTATATATGGATTTTTTGTTTGCCCTCCCCTGCTGCTCCATCCGCTGGTAGATCTTGTCGATCTGAAATTGGCCCACTCACTAAGATTGGTTTTACCCAACAATACTGCGCCTGATGCCCTTAGTTGCTGTATGATGAAAGCATCTTTTGAAGCCTTGTTTCCTTCCAGCGCCAATGCCCCGGCAGTAGTCATCATACTGTCGCCGGTATTAATATTATCTTTTATTAAAACAGGGATGCCATGCATCGGGCCACGCACTTTACCTGCCTTACGTTCTTTATCCATATCATCTGCAATGGCCAGGGCATTGGGGTTTAGCTCAATTACGGCATTTAGTTTTGGGCCGTTTTTATCAATGGCTCCAATACGTTGTAAATACATTGCTGTAATGCTTCGGCTGGTTAATTCACCGCTCTGCATTTTTTGCTTCAACTCATCAATGGTTATTTCGTTTAACAAAAACCCATCAACAGGTTCAGCCGCAACTATTTTATCATTTGCATTTATTTTTTTGTCAGCAGGTGCATTGCAGGATGCAACACCAATAGTGCCAATAGCCAGACCGGCCACAGTACCATTCCTTAAAAAGTTTCTTCTGTTCATTAAAAAAGTTTTAGAAAATTAAAGCATATACTTCCCTGTTTCAAATGTACGCAGGATTAATGAGTACCTGTTATATTATTGGGTGTGCGAAAGCTCAAAGTAAAATCTTTGCTAAAAGTTAAGCAATCAACCAAACGGGCTGTATTTGCAAAAACATTCCGGCATATTCCCTCATAAGTAAAACATTGATATGCGTGATAAATTTTAGTTTTTACATTATAAGTGTCAATCAAACATTTTATTTATCTTTCCGCTTAATTGTTTAACGCCATAAAATAAACCTTCATGCGAAAGATTGCCAGTTGTTTTTGCCTTATCTCTTCCCTTTTATTTTTTAATAGTTGCAAAACTGATTCAAATACACGTAAAGTACTGCTATTTGTAAAAACAAAAGGCTACCACCACGAATCTATTACTGCGGGCATTGCCGCAATTGAAAAAATAGGAAAGGAAAATAATTTTACTGTTGATGTTGATTCAAACTCAGTTGTTTTTAATGATGATAAGTTGAAGGAATACCGGGCAGTAATTTTTTTAAGTACCACCGGCAATATTTTAAACGCAGATGAGCAGGTAGCATTTCAGCGGTACATAGAAGCTGGTGGCGGTTTTATGGGTATTCACGCCGCAGCGGATGCAGAATATAATTGGGCATGGTACAATAAACTGGTGGGTGCTTATTTTAAAAGTCACCCCGGTAATCCAAATGTAAGAAAAGCCATTGTGATGGTTACCGACACAACCAATGAAGCCATGAAAGGCATACCTGAAAAATGGGAACGCACTGACGAATGGTACAATTATAAAAACATCAATGCCGACCTGAATGTAATTGCAAAGCTGGATGAAGACAGTTACGAAGGTGGAGAAAATGGCAACAATCATCCCATAGCATGGTACCACGATTATGATGGTGGAAGAGCTTTTTATACAGGTGGCGGACATACTACAGAAAGTTATACCGAGCCCTTATTTTTAAAACACCTTGCCGGAGGAATTAAATATGCCATGGGTGCAGATTCGGCAAAGCTTGATTACGCCAAAGCCTATGCAGTAAAAGCTCCGGAAGAAAACAGGTTTACCAAAACGATATTAACCAATAACCTGAACGAACCAATGGAAATTGCAGTGGCACCTGATAAAACTGTTTATATTATTGAACGCACGGGCAATTTTTATGCTTATAGTGCGCTTTCAGGTGCTACAAAACTAATGTATCAATTTCCCGTTTTACCCGATACCAAAAAAGTTTCGGGCAATGGTTTACTGGGTGTAACCATTGATCCTGATTTTGCTGCCAACAAATTTATTTATTTCTTTTATACACCTAGAGATACCACCAACTATCATCAGAATATTTCCAGATTTAAAATGATTGGTACCGATTCGCTGGATGTTGCTTCGGAAAAAGTAATTATACAGGTACCCATTGATGGGGAAGTTAGTGCACATACCGGTGGTTCACTTGCCTGGGATAAAGAAAAAAATCTTTTTATATCAACAGGCGACAATACGGTTCCATTCGAATCGGATGGTTATGCGCCATTAGATGAAAGAGCCGGAAGAAAAACATTTGACGCACAACGTTCCGCAGCCAATAGCAACGATCTTCGGGGAAAGATATTACGTATTCACCCACAGGCTGATGGCAGCTATACCATACCAAATGGCAATTTGTTTGCAAAAGGCACAGCAGGCACCAGGCCGGAAATTTATACCATGGGTTGTAGAAACCCCTACCGCATCTCTATAAATCAGCAAACTTCTACTGTTTACTGGGGCGAGGTTGGCCCTGATGCAGGTGAAGATTCACGCCATGGCCCAAGAGGTTATGATGAATTTAACCAGGCAAAAAAGCCGGGCAATTATGGCTGGCCCTATTTTGTTGGCAACAATTTTGCTTATCATGATTCTGATTTTGCCACTAAACAGATAGGTGATCTGTTTGATGTAAATGGCCCCGCAAATAATTCTGTTAACAATACAGGAATAAAAAAATTACCGGCACCAACAAAGCCAATCGTTTGGTATCCTTACAAGCTGTCAAAAGAGTTTCCTGATTTGGGTGAAGGCGGCCGTTGTGCATTTGCAGGTTCATTTTATCATTACAATAAAAGCCTTGCAAAAAAGAACAGCATCCCTGCTTATTATGATAACTGCCTGTTTGTGATGGACTGGATGCGCAACTGGATATTTGCCCTGCGTTTTGATTCAAATGAA
>JAYVZR010000312.1:0-4229 GCA_043783135.1 Ferruginibacter sp.
AAATGCAGCAAAACCAACACTTACTAACAGTGGTTCATAACTAAATTTATGATGCAACTGTGGATGGTAAAGTATTACAGCGTTTTCTTGCTGACACTACTTATGTTTTACTTGCTCCAATTGGGAAATTAATAGGTTATCGTGCTGACTACAAATCAAAAAATTAAAATCACGCCTGGCAGGTAGAAAGGTATGCTGCCATCATCGTCGATTTGTTTTGGTGCAGGTAGATTTTAAAACACAATTACGCACCATTAAAAACTCTGGTTACTGGTGGCGGGACTTTTTGCAATAACACTTATTTGAACTTAAAATAAACAAACAGCCGGCCAAAATTTTTACTGTCATTTTCCATACGATGGTAAAGAGGTTTTATATGAGGCATTTGTAAAAACCTTTGTACTTTTTTCTTTAGCTGTCCGCTGCCTTTACCCGGGATAATCTCTACTTCGGTAATGCGTTTTTCAATGGCCTCTTCAAATGCCTGTAATAATGCCTTATCTATTGCGTTACTGTTATTATATATTGGGTGAAGGTCAACTTTTATTTTTGCCATTGATATGCATTTTATTCCTCTATTCCTCCAACAGTTTAATACCAGTTTTTTCAAAAGAAATTTTTCTTTCTTTATACAAATTACCGGTAGTCATTTTAAAAGTCTTTTTGCTCATGCCGAAAAAATCATAAATATCTTCCGGCTTACTTTTATCGTTGTAAGGTAAATAACCATTGTTTTCTCTTAATAAACGCAACATTTTTCCAGCCTCGTCTTCCACACGATTGTAGCCAGGTTTTCCTGCAGCAACATCTATTCTATACTTTTCTTCTTTATCATTACTTTGAGGATATATTTTTTTTATAAATCCTTTAAATTTATCTCCTACGCCTATATTCCTGTAAATTTCATTAAAGTGTAATACGCCTGTGTGCTGGTTATTGATAATACATACATAGCCAATGTCAGTGCGGCGATAAACAATCAGGTCGACAATTTCCAGTTCTTTAACTGTTAATGTTTCATTGCTTAAAAAAGGTTCCAGTTTTTCTGTGGCGGCAATTCTGCCGGTTTGTTCATCCAGGTAAATTTTAACCAGGTAATCGCCGTTTACCCGCATATCAAATATTTGTTTGCTCTTAGGTACAAAAATATCTTTCATCAATCCCATGTCTAAAAAAGCGCCATGTGGTGTAACAGTTACGGCCCTCATTTTTACAATATCTCCCAATACACCTTTTGGTTTCTGCGTAGTGGCAATAATCCTGTCTTCCCCATCATGATATAAAAAAACTTTTAGCTCATCGCCTATGGAAGTGGCTGTTGGTACAAATCTTTTGGGCAGCAAAATACCTTCAGCACCATCATCAAGGTACACACCAAAATCAACAGCACGTATTACTTTTAAGAGATTGTATTTACCAACTTCAACCATTAGAAAAAAATTAAAAATTAATTTAGGATACCAGTGCAAACAAACCTTCTACAAATTGGTACTTATCAAACACCAGCAAATCTTCTGCTTTTTCTCCCAGGCCAATAAACTTAACGGGTATTTTAAATTGATGGGCAATGGCCAGCACTACGCCGCCTTTTGCTGTACCATCCAATTTAGTGATTGTTATGGCAGTAACATCTGTGGCGGCGGTAAAATGCTTTGCCTGTTCCAATGCATTCTGGCCGGTACTTCCGTCTAACACCAACATTACTTCATGCGGAGCATCTGGTATTACTTTTTGAATTACCCTTTTTATTTTTGTAAGCTCATCCATAAGGTAAGCTTTATTGTGCAGGCGCCCGGCCGTATCGATGATTATAACATCTACATTTTTTGCCACACCGCTTATAACTGCATCGTATGCTACAGAAGCAGGGTCGCTGCCCATTTCTTTTTTTACTATCGGCACATTGGTCCGTTCGCTCCAAATGGTTAACTGATCTACCGCAGCAGCCCTGAAAGTATCGGCTGCACCCAATAAAACTGATTTGCCTGCCTTAGAAAAATTGTGCGCCAGCTTACCAATGGTGGTGGTTTTACCTACACCATTTACACCTACTACTAAAATAATATGTGGCTTATGACCGGCAGGTAATTCATAATTTTCGTAACTCGTATCCTGTGGTGCAGATACAAGGATATTTTGAATCTCTTGTTTAAGGATACTGTTTAATTCACTTGTGTTAAGATATTTGTCTTTAGCAACCCTGCCTTCAATCCGGTTAATAATTTCAACGGTTGTTTCAATACCTACATCTGCACTTACCAATGCTTCTTCTAGGTTATCCAGCACTTCTTCATCAACTGTGCTTTTACCTGCTATGGCCTTGGTTATTTTGCTGAAAAATCCTTCCCGGGTTTTTTGCAAACCCTGTTCAAGTGTTTCCTGCTGTTGTTTTTTGCCAAAAAGTTTATCAAAAAGTCCCATGCCATTAACCTCTTAAGGGAGGATTTTTTGTTTATTGGTTATTACAAAAAGTGAAATGCTCAAATCTGTAAAAATATGCAGGATTAAAATTAAGAAAGCTGTTCCGATATTAATCAGAACAGCTTGAATATATTAATTGTAATGCCTTTAATTATTGAGCTAAATGTTCCTTAATCTTGTCTTTATGAACGATAGACTCTTTAAAAGTATACGCACCGGTTTTGGGACTACGTAAGGCACGTATTACTTTTGTCCAGTTTTTAGCATCTGATGCTGCTTTCTGGTCCTTGGTTTTAATCGCTGTTTTAGCTGCTTTTGCCATGACTATTTAATTTTATAATGTGCTAATGTACCAATATGCTACTATGTTGATTACGATTAATACCGCATTATCATATTAGCTAATCAGCTAATTATTTAATTTCTTTATGTACAGTTACTTTCTTTAAGATAGGGTTGAACTTTTTCAACTCCAAACGCTCAGGCGAATTTTTCTTGTTCTTTTTTGTAATGTAGCGGCTGGTACCTGGTTTGCCACTGGCTTTATGCTCAGTGCATTCCAAAATAACCTGAACCCTGTTACCTTTCTTTGCCATTGTAATTTAATTTGATAATGTGATAATATGCTAATGTGCTAATTTCATCTATTTAAAAGTGCATTTACTTTGAACAGCAACCTCAATAGCACATTATCGAATTAGCTAATCAGCTAATTAATTTATATTTTTTCGCCTGCTGCCCTTAATTGTTTAACAACTGAAAACAGACCATTTTTGTTGATTGTTCTGATAGCTTCGGAAGAAACTTTCAGGGTCACCCACTTATCTTCTTCAGCTAAAAAGTAACGCTTGGTTTGCAAATTGGGCAAAAACCTGCGCTTGGTTTTTATGTTTGAATGCGACACTTTATTACCCGTCATAGGCTTCTTACCTGTTACCTGACATACTCTAGCCATTGTACTAATTTTTTGGACGGCGAAGGTAGGGAAGATTTTTGATTTTTGACGGATGAAGATTGTTTTTTTTTAATTGCCCGTTGCAATTAATTTATTTCCATTTAAAAAACACTTTTTATTGCGCCACAATTCTTCTGCTGGTGTACCAAAGCCGCCCCATTTGCAAAATAACTGCCAGCAAAATTAACCCAACACCGATATAAAAATGCCCCGTGAAAGATTTATTTTCATGAAAGAATATAAAAGCCAGGATAATGCCATACACTGGTTCCAAATTATAAGTAAGGTTGGCCGTGAAGGGTGAAATTTTTTTTAAGGCATTTAATTGCAGATCGAAACATAGCACCGTACACAGCCAGGCCAGCACCAGCAGCCAAAGCCAATCTGAAGTTGTAGGCACATAATAAGCCGCCGGAAACCTCATTAAATAAAAAGGGACAAACAGGCATAAAAATAAAAATCCGCCACCCAGCTCGTATAAAGTAAGCGTAGCAGGATTAAAACGCACTAATAGCTTTTTATTAAAAACGGGAAACAGGGAACTTCCTATAGCTGACACTATACCAAAAATAATCCCTACTTTAAATTGAGGATAAAAATCGAAAATGATATAAATACCCGCAATGGCCAGCATACCCAGCAAAACTTCCCTGACATTTATTTTTCTTTTAAAAATAAGCGGCTCAAAAAAAGCGGTAAAGAAACCGGTACCTGATAAACAAACCAATGCAACAGAAACATTGGCATATTTTATACTTCCGTAAAACGTTACCCAATGCAGGGCAACCACCAAACCTACCCCGCCGATTTTCAGGGCATCCCTCAAAGAAAGGCGTTGCAGTTGTTTTCTAAA
>JAYVZR010000313.1:0-4226 GCA_043783135.1 Ferruginibacter sp.
GAACATAGATAATTTTTTTAAGAACCGTAATATGGCAAGTATCATAGAAGCAAAAGTTGGGAAAGGTAAATTATTGTTGTGCACACTTGATATTAATAAAGACCTTTTGCATAGGCCTGTAGCAGTACAATTAAGATACAGTTTGATAAAATATATGAAAAGTAAACAGTTTAAACCGGTATCAACCCTTCATGAAAATGATATTAAAGTGCTCATTAAATAAAGACAAATTTTTAAACGATTAAAATGCTTAGTATGAAAAAAACAACGCTTGTAATGTTAACTGGTTTTATATGGGGATGCTTGTTGCTCGTGCAATGTAAAAAAGCATCTGATAGTGATTTTGTTTTGAAACCTCCAAAGCAAACCATCTCATTTACAAATGTATCAGATTTTATTTTGGACAGTTTGGGTAAAACTATAAATATTCAGGCCAAGGTTTCATCTGCTGATGGATTACAAAAAATTGAAATCATATACCAGCCTTGGAACCTTGCAAAAACAATTGCCGTTTCGGGAAATGATTACACTGTAAATGAACCTGTAACTATTCCGGCAAATGCCGAATTAAAAATCCATTCTGTTTTATTAAAAGTTACAGACAGTAAAGGGGCAACCAATTTTACAGAAATTAAAATTGGCCTGCAGGACCTCAATTATACTAAGATCTATTTAGCTGATGGAACGGATGTTTCAGCCACAACAGGAAACTTGTATGGAGTGCCTGTTGCTATGACAAAGTTAGCATCCCATACTTTTCAGGTAATTTACTATGCAAGTTCCATGGGAATCAAAGTACGGTTCATACCCAATAAAAATAGTTTTATTCCGGTTGCAGTTGGTATTGATCCTGCCAATGCTGCAAAATTAATTACGGATGGGGCTAAGTCATTACCAATAACATTAGGTAATAGAGGTTATTATAAAATCACTATTAACACATTATTACTTAATTATAGCGTTGAAGCATTTACGCCTACAGGTACGTCGCCCGACCAGGTAGCTTTTGTAGGAAGAGGTTTTTACGATTATCCAAATATGAACTGGCAAAATACTTTACCCAATATTATTTTACTAGATAAAGATTCGATAAACCCATTTTTATTTACTAAAAAACTCAAACTGGGCATACCCTTGGGAGCTACCTATAATACTGCACAGTTTATAATGACAACAAATAATGGATGGACAAATTTCTGGAGATTCAATGATGTAATTTCTCCGGAGTATGCAGTATTTAACGGAGGTGTAAATACTGAAATACCCATAACAACCTCACCGGTAACTTATCTTTTTGTATTTGATACTCAAACTAATCTTGTAAAGGCAATAATACAATAAACTCCAAATTTTTTTATTATGAGAAAATATATTTCTTTTTCCGCATTATTATTAATGACCACCTTCATCGCAATAATTTCCGGATGCAAAAAAAATGATATCCCTGCTGTATCTACAAATCCTCCTAAAATTACACTTACCAATGATGTTATCATTACAACATTAGGCAACGAATTCTTTATGGAAGCTGACTTGTCTGATGATGCCGGATTAAAATCATTTACGTTAAGGTACGATGACTGGTATTTATACAATACAGTTTCATTGAATGATTTGGGAAACCCGAAAACCTATCATGTAAAATATAAATTCAGGATGCCTGATACTGCTGCAAATAAAATTCACAGTATCAATCTAACTGCCACTAATGTTGGGAATGCAACACAATCTAATCAGTTTAAAATTCTTTTAGATGCCGATTTTCCTAAAATGTATCTGATAGAAAGTACTGATCCATCAAAATTAACCAGCGATTTGTTTGGGGTTCCTGAATTAGTGAAAAAAACATCATCTTATAATTACGAAACAGTTTATTATTCGGCAGCGGCCAATTCTACTGTTTGGTTTATCCCCAGTAAAACAACCATCAAACCTTTCATGTACGGAATTGACCCTGCCAACACAAGTAAATTAAGTGGCGATTACACAAAGGCGCTTCCCATTGTGTTGCCGGCAATTGGCTATTATAAAATCAGCTTAAATACTTTAAACCTATCATTTACCACACAGGCTTTGCCCAAGCCCGATCCTGCGGCGGCTTATGCTCAAACTGCTTTTGTTGGAAGGGGATTTTTTGATTATCCTAATATGAACTGGCAGAATGCTTTACCCAATATTGTATTGATGGATAAAGACCCGGTCAATCCATATCGTTTTACAAAAACAGTAAAGCTGGGAACCCCACCGGGTAGCACTTATACAACCGCCCAGTTCATCATTACCACCAACAATGGCTGGAGTAATTTCTGGAGATTTGATTCTGATAAAGATCCTAACTATACCGTTTTCGGTGGTGGTGTAAATGCCGATATCCCAATCACTACTACGCCTGTTACTTATAAAGTAACGTTTGATAGCTATACTAACCATTGTAAATTTGAAAGTCAATAATTAAAATTAAATCTTAACGATAATTTATTAAGTTATGAAAAATATAATTTTTAAACAACTGCTGCTACTGAATATCTTTTGTTGTTTTATGTCAGGAGCATGGGCGCAAACCATTATTAAAGGTTTTGTAAAATCAGCAAATGGTAATCCAATAAGTGGTGCAAGTATTTTACTAAAAGGACAAAAGAAGGGAACCTCGTCTAATGCAGACGGAAGTTTTTCTTTGCCAAATATTACTAAAGGAGCTATTTTAGAAATTTCTTATGTTGGTTTTGATACCAAAGAAATACCGGCTACAGAAAATGTAGAAGTTGTTTTAATACCAAAATTAAACCAGCTGGCAGATGTAGAAATAACGGTAGATAGAGGATACGGCAAAACAAAAAGAAATGCGGTGACCAGTGTAATATCTTCTGTAAAAGGCGCAGACCTTGCCGGTATGCCTTCTACAAATCTTGGCTCTGTTTTACAAGGCAGGGCTTCCGGTGTACAAGTTACTAATAGTGGCGGCGCCAATCCATCTACACAAAAAATATTGATCAGGGGCTTTACTTCTTTGCAAAACAGCACAGATCCATTGGTCATCATGGATGGTATAAACCTTGGCAGATCAGGCTTAAATTTTGTGAATCTTTCAGATATAGAGAACATTGATATTTTGAAAGATGCTTCCGGTGCAGCTATCTACGGTTCAGATGCTTCCGGAGGTGTAATCATCATTACTACAAAAAAAGGGAAACTTGGAAGATTTCAAACAGATGCCGATGTATCCTACGGAAGTTCATTTTACAAAGATCCAAAGATGGCAGGTGCCGACGAATACATTGCAGTTCAAAAAAGGAAAGATCCTGCTTATGTTGTGCCGGCCAATGCGGCTAACACTAATTGGTGGAAAGAATCTGTAAAAACTGCCAATCAAATAAATGCTAACTTAAGCTTTAGCGGGGCTACAGAAAAATTAAACGCATTTGGTAGTTTAGGCTATACAAAATCGGATGGTAACTACACGGTTGGCGGGGCTTACTGGCAGAAAGTTTTAGCAAGGATAAATTTAGATTTTACGCCTAACAAGTATTTAAAAGTTGGCTTCACACTTAACCCAAGATTTGAAAATTGGGTTAATTCGGGTCAGGGAGATTTAATGCCCGTAATGCGCACTGAACCTACACTTCCGGTGTTTGTTTCAAGGCCTGGTTTTAATCAGTTTAGTCAGTTTAGTCAAACAGGTATTGATAGAAATTCAAATCCTATTGCAGCATTATCAAGGGGAATTTACAATAAAAATTATGCAATAGGTATGATTGGTTCTACATATTTAGATGTAAGCCCATTACCAAATTTACATCTAAGAAGTCAGATGAATATTAATACAGGGCAAGGTTACAGTGCTGGATATACGCCGCAGTATTATAATGGAAATTTAGACAGGAATTATGACCCTACCGATGCGTCAACATTAAATAAATCTGATAATGCCTACAACAATTCAAACAATACATTTAACTGGATATGGACACAAACTGTTAACTATTCTTATCAGTTTAAAGAAGATCATTCCTTTAATTTTTTGGCGGGTTATGAGGCAAGAAAAGAGTATAGTGTAGGAAATTCTGCCGCACGCTATAAAAGTCAGGATCCCACCAATGCTGATTATTATTACCTCAATTACATGCAGGGCGATTACATTAGTACCGGTGGTTATGAATCACAAGATACCTGGGGAGCAATTTTTGGAAGGTTAAACTACAATTACAAAGAAAAATATTTTATTGAAG
>JAYVZR010000314.1:0-4218 GCA_043783135.1 Ferruginibacter sp.
TAAAAAATACCATAAGCAAAAGATGCCTGGCTTGCATTTGATACTTTGTATGCAAGCGAAAGCCTTGGTGCTACATTCCATTTATTAATGAGTGCTGAATGTTCGAGGCGGCCGCCAATTTTTGCAGCCAAACTATTGGTTACATAAATATCTGTTTCTACAAATGCTGCATAAATGTTATCACTAACTTTTTCAGATAACTTAGCTCCGTTAAATAAAGTATAGTCAGTTTTTTCGTTGCTGTAAAAATAATCACTACCGAAGCGAATGGCAGTTAAGCCCTTTAATTTTTTCTCAAATACAAATCTTACCTGCGCATAACTCGCCGTATTTATAAGTGAATAATTTTTATAGGCATAAAATACCGGGTTAGTAATAATTACTTTATTATTATCGGCGTCCTGCAATTCATTTGTAATGTCATCTTTATTGGTACTAAAACTAATACCCGTATATATTCTCCAGCCATTTCCAAGCCATTTCTTCCAGTTGATATTTTGGTAGGTGTTTACATTTTGTAAGGCAAAGGCATTCTTCAAAACTATTGAGTCTATATCGGGGTTTCTAAAACCAACTTTATTGGTACTGAGATAGGCATAATATTTTAATAAACCGCCGTTTTTAGTTTTTATCCTAAAATTAGCATCTGCCTGGTGTGCTAACGGCACCTGGAAATAATCCTGCTTTTGCTTAATTACATTAAATGCCAGCCACAAATTAGTATAGTTATAAGAAACGCCCCACGACGATTTTTTATCTTTCGACAAATGCTGAATACCACCGCCAAGACCAACTACCGAAACACTCAAATCTGCCTGCGTTCTTTCGGGAAAATCATTGCTTTCTAATACCAGAGCAGCAGAAAGTGCCTGGCCATATAAGGCAGAATACCCGCCAGTGCTAAATACAGTTCCTTTAAATAAGAAGGGGTTAAAGCGGCCCCTGGTAGCAATGCCTGGTGTGCTGCTGTAAAAAAAATTATTTACCAAAAACCCATCCATATAAATTTTACTTTCAGTAGCCGTACCTCCCCGCACAAACAAACCTTCAGATTCACCTACCTGCTGAGTGCCAGGCAACGATTTAAATGCACTGGTAACATCGCCATTTGCACTTGGTGTAGTAACAATGTCAAGAGAACTTAACACTGCTCCTTTATTTTTATCGCTGGCTTCAAAAGAACCCGCAGAAATTACTACCGCCTTTAATTCGGTAATAAGTTCCTTCAAAGAGATATTTGGAACAATTGAGTCAGAACCTATAAATAATTTTTGATATACTATATTAAAACCTGAAATTGTTACTTCCAGCTGCCTTTCTCCCTTTTCAGTTGTTGTAAACCTATAATTACCCAAAGAGTCAGTTGTTGCTCCATCATAAGAATTTAATAACGATATACTTACACCATATAATGGCTTATTTTTATCAGTTGTTATATGCCCCGAAATAGTAGTTTGTGCCGAAACAATTCTAAAAAAGCCCAGAAGTATGATAATTAAATATGATTTTTTCATTGCTTATAATTACAGCACAAATGTAAAGTAGTTTATTTTATAAATCAATTTATTTTTATAATTAATTATATTTTTCGGCTATGGATAAGGGTTAGTAATTTTAAAATAAACCCTTTTAATATATTGATAATCAATATATTAAAAGGGTTTATTTAATAGCTAAAAACGCTATTGAGGCACTAAAAACTTATTAACATCTTAAAAGATTTATTTTTTTATCTGTAGGCAAATTGTAATTTAGCAATAGAATTTAATGGGTTAGTAAGTATAAAGGGTTAGCAGAAATGCTAACCCTTTTACTTTTGAGTAACTATGTATAATTTTCTTTCCCTGTTTTATCAGCATCATTTTTTTGTACAACTTGTACAAAAAAACTACGCTAAATATGTAGCTGATCTTAATTGAAAAAAAGGACTAACTCAAATTCTGTGATACACAATAAAATAAATTGTACTAAAATTTTACTTTTTACTTTTACAACATGAGTAAAACCAAGTCGGCTTTTTTTTGTCAAAGTTGCGGATATGAAAGCACCAAGTGGGTGGGTAAATGCCCGTCGTGTAATAACTGGAATACATTTGTAGAAGAAGTAATTATTAAAGGAAATGATAAAAAAGAAAATAACGAATGGAAAGAATACAATGGTACAGGAAAATTAAAAACAATATCCATTAATGATGTAAGCAGTGCAGAAGAAAAAAGAATTATTACTACAGACGCTGAAGTAAACCGTGTGTTGGGTGGAGGAATTGTTTTGGGAAGTATTGTGCTGGTTGCAGGCGAACCGGGTATTGGTAAATCTACCTTGTTTTTACAAATTGGTTTACAACTAAAAGATGTAGTTACCCTGTATATAAGTGGGGAAGAAAGTGAACAGCAAATAAAAATGCGTGCCGACCGTGTGGGCATTAAGAGCGATAATTTTTATTTGCTTACTGAAACGAATACACAAACCATCTTCCAGGAAATAAAAAAATTAAAACCGCAGTTGGTGATTATTGACAGCATACAAACATTGCAATCCCCTTTTGTAGAAAGCGGCCCGGGCAGTGTAAGCCAGATAAGGGAATGTGCCGCAGAGCTACAACGTTTTGCAAAAGAAACCAACACGCCTGTTTTTTTAATTGGCCATATCACCAAAGATGGCAATATAGCAGGACCAAAAATATTAGAGCACATGGTAGATACTGTTTTACAGTTTGAAGGAGATCGCCATTATGCTTATCGTATTTTAAGAACATTGAAAAACCGTTTCGGATCTACAGCAGAACTGGGTATTTATGAAATGACGGGTGAAGGGATGAGAACTGTAAGCAACCCATCAGAAATTTTAATCACACAAAAAGAGGAACAGCTAAGTGGCATTGCCATTGCAGCAACTATCGAAGGCATACGTCCACTTTTAATAGAAGGCCAGGCACTGGTAACGCAAAGTGTGTATGGCACACCTCAGAGAACAGTTAGCGGATTTGATTTACGCCGTTTGCAATTATTGTTAGCCGTACTTGAAAAACGTGGCGGCTTCCATTTTGGTGTTAAGGATGTATTTGTAAATATTGCCGGAGGTATAAAAGTAGAGGATCCTTCCATTGACCTGGCAATAGTTTGCGCCTTATTGAGCAGTTATGAAGATGTACCTATTAACCAGCATTACTGTTTTGCCGGCGAAGTTGGCTTAAGTGGTGAAATAAGGGCTGTTAACAGGATTGAACAACGGATTGCAGAAGCCGAAAAAATTGGTTTCGAAAAAATAATTGTGAGTAAGTACAATGCAAAATCTTTAGGCAAAATAAAATCAGGGCAATCTGGTATTGAAGTTGTGCCCTTGGCAAAAGTGGAAGAACTATATCAGTATTTATTTTAAAAAGGAGCTGATGTAATAATTTAACCTGTTTATAGTATGCAATCATTAAAAAACATATTTAACGATACCCTCCATCTTTTTTACCCGCATATTTGCACCGGCTGCGGCAGCGATTTACTGGATGAGCACAACATGCTTTGTTTACATTGCATCAGTAATTTACCACATACAAATTTTGAACAGCAAACCAAAAATCCGATTGAAAAAATATTTTGGGGACGGATCGCTTTGATAGCAGCACACAGCGAATTCTATTTCTCGAAAGAATCATTAATACAACAATTAATACACCAGTTAAAATACAAAGGCAATATAGCTATTGGCTTTTATTTAGGCGAACTGATGGGAAAAAATTTATTAAACAGCGGCCGCTTTGATAATATAGACGCACTCATTCCATTACCATTATATCCGGATAAAGAACGCAAACGTGGTTATAACCAGGCTGCAATTATCTGCGATGGGATGTCTGCCGTAATGAATGTGCCGGTTATTAAAAACAATGTAGTCCGCCAAAGGTATACTGATACACAAACTAAAAAGCATCGCATTGAAAGATGGCAAAATGTAGCAGGTAGCTTTGTTGTAAAAGATGAAAGAAAGTTAAGTGGCAAAAATTTATTACTGGTAGATGATGTAGTAACTACAGGCGCAACACTGGAAGCATGTGGTAGTGTAATTGCAGCAATTAACTCTGTAAAATTGAGTATTGCAACATTGGCTCATTCACCAAAATAACATCTAAAAGGGTGCATTTAAAATTGTCGCCGTAAAAATCACTAAATTAGGCAAACCAAACTACCAACCCATGACGGAAGCAAACTTTATTGCCTTAGCTAA
>JAYVZR010000315.1:0-4215 GCA_043783135.1 Ferruginibacter sp.
TCAATCCTCCCATAAAGCAATCGCCGCTGCCTGCCTTATCGATGCTCTTTTGCAACTGGTATTGTTTCGAAACAAAAATATCGGCTTCGTTTTGCAATAAGGCCCAATACGCCTTTTCCATTCTAAAAGTGTAAGCGATAGTGCTTGCTTTTTTGTATTGTTTTTTTAATTGCTGCATACTTTCTTTTGCAGCCATCATTAATTCTTGCTGGGTTTTATTTTTACTTTCTTTAATCAAAGATGGTATACCTAACAAACTTTCTGCTGACCAGGTATTTCCCATAATGATAGTGCAATGCTGTACCAGCTCTGGCATTATATTTACCGGGGCTATTCCATACTGCCACAACTTTTCTCTATAATTAAGATCAATGGATATTTTTATATTTTTTGCAGCACATGCTTTTACTGCTTCCAGGCAAACATCAGCCGCAGATTGGGATACAGCTGGGCTGATGGCGCTAAAATGAAACCAATCGCAATCCTGCAACACTTTATTCCAATCAATCATCCCAGGTTTTAATCCGGCAAAAGAAGAATATGCCCTGTCGTAAATTACCCCTGCATTTTTTAGCTCTGCACCTTGTGGTAAATAATAAGTCCCTATTCGGTTGCCACTGAAATGAACAGCAGATACATCAATATTTTTTTGCTGCAAAGAAGAAAGAATTTCCTGGCTCAAATAATTATCCGGCATAGCAGTTCCATATTTTACCGGCATACCCCAGTTTGCCAATGCCTGTGCTACATTTAATTCTGCACCACCTGTGTAAACCTGCAAAGCATTTTTAGTAAGCCAGTCCTGGTTTAATTGCGGACTCATCCTCAGTAAAATTTCCCCAAAACAAAAAACCTTTTTTATTGCCAATTGAAATATTTTTAGCTAATGAGTTTACTTTTTATACGCCGCTAAATACAGAAAAGCCGCCATCAACCACCAACTGAGAACCCGTTACAAACTTTGATGCATCGCTTAAAAGAAATACCAGCGCACCCACTAATTCTTCTGCCTTTCCAAAACGTTTGAATGGTGTATTATTGATAACCGCTTGTCCTCTTGCTGTAAAGCTACCATCATTATTGGTCAGCAATTTTTTGTTTTGAGAAGTTAAAAAAAATCCAGGTGTCAGGGCATTCATCCTTATTTTATCTCCATAGCGGTTGGCCAATTCTACTGCAAACCATTGCGTATAACAATCAACAGCAGCCTTGCCCATATTGTAGCCCAATACTTTTGTAACCGCCCGTTTGGAGTTCATGCTGGAAATATTTACGATGCTGGCTGAACCGTTTTTTGCCAGTTCATCTCCAAAAACCTGTGTAGGTAAAACAGTTCCCCAAAGATTTAAATCCATTACTGTTTTTAAACCCCCAATATTCATTTTAAAAATATTGTCTTCGGGTTGTACTACTCCTTCAGGCATATTTCCACCAGCTGCATTTACCAATCCATCTATTTTTCCAAAGCGGTCTAGTATTTTTTTCTTCGCTGCAATCAATTCATTTTCTTCCAGCACATTTGCCACCAACGCAATGGCTTTACCGCCGGAAGCCTCAATGGCTGCAACTCTTTCATTAGCTACGGTTTCATTGCGCCCCAATATTCCTACAGCTGCACCAGAAGCGGCAATACCTGTAATAAAAGTACCGCCCAAAATACCTGTGCCGCCCGTTACTACAATTACTTTATCTTTTAATGAATAGCTTTTCAAATCTGACATGATTATTTTTTTGATTATTGTAAAGTACTACCGCTAATGATTGCATAGTAATTTAAAAGTAGTTGTAATGGCGCATTATCCAAAATTTTATAATCAATAAAACTGTTTGCTGAATAAAATATAAAAGAGGCACAATGGCTTTTTTACAATTAAATAAAAAAATCAGTAACCCATTTATTGAAATTATTATGCTTGAATAATAAATCATTTTGTCTCCTTTTTAAATTCATATTTATATTCAGGATTTTAAATTTTCAATCGATTTAGTCTTTGAAGTATATAAACACTAGTCTGAAATAGTTTACCAGCATAATGTGATTATAAGCATTTAGGTGGATCCTAAATAACATCTATGCAATAAATCACATTAAAGTGTGATTTATTGCATTTTTATTAAATTTTTCGTTACATTAGTACCATAAATCACATTATAATGCTTATTAAGGAAATAGGTAAGGATATCAGGTTAAGAAGAAAGGCGCTAAAAATAACACAGCCGCACCTGGCCCAATTGGCAAAAGTGGCCACCAATACATTATATAAAATAGAAAGGGGACAGGCAAATCCTACGATGGACATCATTGAAAAAATAGCAGATGTACTGGGGCTGGAACTAAAACTGGAAGTAAAAAAATTATAAATAAATATGCTTCATGAAAAAATTGGCCATTTATAGAAATAAAGAATATGCAGGCATACTTACTGAAGAAAGCCGTGACAGGTATGTTTTTTTGTATGATGGTGCTTATTATGCAGATACTACCAAGCCTGCAATTAGCCTCACATTTCCCAAGGTAAAACAGGAGTATATTTCACCGGTTTTATTTCCCTTCTTTTTTAATATGCTTTCTGAGGGCGTTAACAGGCAACTGCAAAACAGGCTGCTTAAAATAGATGAGAGTGATCATTTTAGTTTACTGTCAGCAACAGCAAAATATGATACAATAGGCGCAGTAACTGTAAAGCCAATCGAATAATTATGGGTGTTCCAACAATAAAATATTGCCCGGGAAGCCTTGCAGAAGGATTCACTTTGTACAGTCCTGCATTTTTACGAAGAATGTTTGATAATAAACAGGTAAGCCATATCCTTCCTTACGATGCACCGCAGGTGAACGAAGAAGATGCCATACAATTTATGGAAAACAGAAAGCGCATATCCATTTCCGGTGTGCAGGAAAAAATGTCTTTACTGCTTAGTAAAAATAAATTGAGGCTTACAGAAGAAGGAGAGTACGGCACTTATATTTTAAAGCCTGTTCCAAGGGATCTTAAAAAAGTAAACCAGGTACCCGCAAATGAACATTTGACCATGCAGGTTGCAGCACAGGTTTATAATATCAATACAGCCGAAAACGGGGTGATTTTCTTTAAAGATGGTTCGCCTGCCTATATTACCCGGCGCTTTGATGTAAAGCAAGATGGAACAAAACGTGGAAAAGAAGATTTTGCGACATTGGCAGGTAGGTCAATAGATACTGCTGGTGCCAATTTTAAATACAGTTATTCTTATGAAGAAGCGGCTGCAATAATCAGGCAATTTGTACCTGCATGGAAAGTGGAAATTGAAAAATATTTTGTGCTTGTTGTATTCAATTATCTTTTCTCAAATGGCGATGCTCATTTAAAAAACTTCTCCGTTTTGGAAAGTGAAACAGGCGATTATTTTCTTAGCCCTGCATACGACCTGATAAATACCAGGCTGCATGTAGATGATACTGATTTTGCATTAGACAGAGGCCTGTTTGCAGACAGCTTTGCATCAGAGACTTTTAAAAATACATTTCATGCCGGGAAAGAGGATTTTGCAGAGTTTGCCAAAAGGATAGGTGTAAACAACGACCGGATAGAAAAGTTGCTGGAGCCATTTTTATTGAAACAGGACAACGTTGAAATGCTGGTAAACAGGTCGTTTCTTAGCACGCCCAATAAAAGAGGATACCTGATGGAATATGGTTCAAGAAGAAACCGGCTTATTAAATGACTTGTGGCTAATAGAATATTTAATAATTATTATTCTGCAACAATATTTTGAATAGGTGGGAACACATAGACCCCGAGATTATGAGTGGAGCGCCGGTTTTTGTAGGAACCCGGGTGCCTGTACAGAACCTATTTGATTATATTGAAGGGGGTGAAGACCTCGCTGAGTTTTTAGATGATTTTCCATCAGTTTCAAAAGAATCTGCTTTAGCAGTACTGGAAATGGCAAAAAAATCATTGACATCTGAAAAGGTATTACATGAAAATTTTGCTTGATGAAAGTTTACCCCGCAAACTGCGAAACGATTTTAGTTCTGACCATGAAGTATTGACCGTTCGTTACATGAGTTGGCTTGGAAAAAAGAATGGCGAGTTATTGAAACTTATGGTTGAAAACAATTTTGAATTATTTATAGTCGAGTCACGCAAAGTATTACACCTCTGCGTTCTCACAGAACCGTACGTGAAAGTCTCCCTTCATACGGCTCTTCCTGTTTATAAATCACAAATG